>CASBQH010000259.1 GCA_949127695.1 Synechococcales cyanobacterium PMM_0073 | reverse complement strand
GCGGGGCAGTAGCGGCTAGGCAGCAGAAATTGCAGCACCTCGTCGGGCAGGTTTTGGACGGGCAGATAGGGCGCTCCGGGCTGGACATCAATGCGATCGGCGGTTTCGACCACAGCGGTGGTTTTGACCTGAAAGCTGCCGGGTTCGACCACTAGCCGCTGGCAGAGGTTGCCATAGCTGTCGGTATATTCCACCACCGGAATGCTGGGCGTCAGCAGATATTCTTCTTTAGTCACCCACTGGCCGTTGCCGCTGCGGGGGCGGAGCATTAGCACCACTGGCGTAGATGCTTCGGCTTCAAAGTTAATTTGACAGCCTGCTTCTAGACGCATTTGATTCCCTCTTTGAATATTGCTGCCTGCATTAGCGTAAATCGATCCCCAAAAATCGATCCAGAAAGCGAGTGCGCCAGATCATCCGCAGAATTAAACACCATTCCAGCGCTACTAGGCCAATAAACACATAGTGAATTGGGTCAAGCGGGTAGAGTTCAAAAAATCGCCGCAGCGGCGGTAGGCTGACAACCAGCAAATAGAGCAGCAGCAGAGCGCCAGCCACAATGCTATAGCGCCGATCGCCGCTCAGGGGTTCGCCCCCCACCCAGGCCGCAGATGGCGGCTTCAAAAACGGAATGAGCAGCAGCTCTCCCATCACCAAAATGGCCACTAGGGCGCTGCGCGGGATGGCGTGATTGATCTGAGCCGAACTCGCTCCGGGCGGCAGATTCAGCACTGCCACGACTAAGTAAAACAAATAGACCAGCAGCGCCACCAGCGTCAGCGTCAGCGTAGCAGGCACCACAAAATGCAGCATTGACCGCACCATGCTGCGGCGCGGCAGCAGACCGGGCTTTGCCCAGAGCGGCAGACACATGCTGGGAAAGCCGACGCCCAGCAGCGCCACAATTGCGCTCTGCTTGTTTTGCAGCGGGAAGCTGTCGGTGACAATTGAGGTGGCAAAAATTAGCAGCGTCACGCAAAACGTCCGCACCAAAAACAGCTTCAGCACGTCCTGAATACCGTTGCGGATGCGCTGGCCTTCTAAAAACGCATGTGGCAGCGCCCCAAACGAGTCTTTGAGCAGCACGATATCGGCCACGCCTCTAGTCGCCTTGCTGCCGCTTTCCATCGCAATCGCTAGATTCGCCTGCTTCAGCGAGAGCACGTCGTTCACGCCATCGCCAATCATTGCCACATAGCTGCCCGCTCGCCGCAGCTCTCGTACCAATCGGGCTTTTTGCTCTGGCGTGATGCGGCCAAACACAGTGCAGGTTTCGGCAGCCTGGGCAAACTGAGCGCTGTCCATCTGCTCAAGTGTGGCTCCTGATACCATCGAAATCTCGGTTCCCAGTCCCGCCTGACGCGCCAATGCCAGCACGGTTTGGGGATTGTCGCCTGAAATAATTTTCACCCGAATTCCAGCTTGGGCAAAGCCTGCCAGCGTTTCGTAGGCTTCGGGGCGGAGCTGATCGCTGAAGCGCAGAATCCCCACCGGCACCAGATCCGGCGGCAAGTGCGGATCGTCAAACTGCAAGACGGTCGGGTCGGGGCTATAGGCAAACAGCACCACGCGCAGCCCCTGCTCCACCCCCGATTGAATATAGTCGGCTAGCTCTGGACTCAGCAGCCCAGTCGTGGTGAGCAGCACTTCTGGCGCGCCCAGCAAATAGACACCGCGCCGCTCGGCTTCGTCAAAGGCCACCGCACTCCACTTGCGCGCCGAAGAAAACGGCACTTCCGCCTTCAGATAGCGACTCTGGCCGGGGCAGGCGGCAGCAATCGCCTCGCTGGTGCGGTTGCCGCTGCTGAGGTTGGCGGCATAGTCGCCCAGCCCAGCCCGCAGCTCGGCCTCAGAAATGCCAATGGGCCGCAGCTCTTCCAGGTGAATTTGGTTGGTGGTGAGCGTGCCGGTTTTATCGAGGCAGAGGATATCGACGTTGCTGAGCGACTCGACGGCGTTGGCCTGCTGAATCAGCACATCTTGACCCAGCATCCGCACCGCGCCCAGTCCATAGGCCAGCGTAATCGCCAGCAGCAGTCCGGCAGGCACCAGTCCGGCAATTACGGCAAAGCGCTGGGCGATTTCGTTGGCCGAATAGCTGCTGCTGAGGAAGCTGATCCCTACCAGCATCCAGAGAAAGCAGGCAATTAGCATGAAAATCCGGATCACGACGTTGATCTCTACCTGCAATGGGGTGAGCGACCGCCGAAACGCCCTTGCCCCCGACATCAGCCGATAGGCCACCGTCTGGCTGCCGACTTTTTGGGCGCAGTAGCAGGCCGTACCGCTGACGCAAAAGCTGCCGGAATAGACCAGATCTGCGGCTTGCTTGGGAATCAAGTCAGATTCGCCGGTGAGCAATGACTCGTCTACTTCGATCCGCCCTTCGCCCACCACCTCGCCATCTACCACAATTTGGTCGCCCGGTTGCAGCAGCAGCAGATCGCCTCGGACAATCTCGCTGGGGTCAAGCTGGCGCTCTTGGCCGCTGCGGATTACGGTGGCTTTGGGGCGACTCAGCAGGGCAATTCGATCAAGCTGCCGCTTCGCCCAAATTTCCTGGTAGATATTCACCAGCACGCCGCCAAAAATCACGATGATCACCAGCACCGCATCGCTGAATCGCCCTAGCTTGAACATCACTAGGCTGATCGCAAAAAAGATGATGTTGATTACCGTGAACAGGTTTTCTTGCAGAATCTGGCGGTAGGAGCGGCTGGTTGCTAGGCGAGCATCGTTGCCTTCGCCAGCGGCACGACGGCTGAGCACCTCTGATTCAGAGAGTCCTTGGAGCTGAGGTTGAATTGGGTCAAGCTGGGCTCGATTAGTCATGCGTCGGGATCACGAAGGCGGGAGGGCGAAGTTCATGCAGGCTTCAATGCCAGTTTAGGAGCAACAAGGGATAATACGGGAAATTGCGCTCTAGTTCTTTCAATGTTCTTTTAGCCCTTTTAGCATTCCCAAACCCGCATGTCCCCTGAAATTGTGGAGATCCTCTCGGCTGACGAGATCCGCCGCACGCTGAATCGGCTGGCCTCGCAGATTGTCGAGCGCTCTGGTGATCTAT
>CASBQH010000258.1 GCA_949127695.1 Synechococcales cyanobacterium PMM_0073 | reverse complement strand
GTGGGCAAGCCCGATATTGAGCGGCTTGAATGCCTGCTGCCTCAGGCTCAAGTGCTGCTGCTTCAGCTCGAAGTGCCGCTGTCAGCCGTGATTGCTGCCGCCAAAGCCGCCAAGCAGGCTGGCGTGACTGTGATTCTAGACCCCGCCCCGGCTCCGGCTGATCTGCCTGCCGAGCTATACCCGCTAATTGATATCATCACGCCTAATCAAGTCGAAGCAGGCCAGCTGGTCGGGTTTGAAGTCCATGATCTGGCGACAGCAGAGCAGGCAGGGGCAGTCTTGCAGCAGCGCGGTATTGGCACAGTGGTGGTGAAGCTGGGCAAGCAGGGCGCAGTCTGCATGAGTCAGGGTGAGATATTTGAGCGTCCGGCTTTTCCGGTCAAGGCGATTGATACTGTCGCGGCAGGAGATTGTTTTAACGGCGGTTTGGCAGCTGGGCTAGCAGCTGGGATGAGCCTGCGAGCAGCGCTCCGACAGGCGGCGGCGGCAGCAGCGATCTCTGTCACTAGAGCAGGGGCACAGCCTTCGCTGCCGACCCGTGCCGAGTTAGATAGATTTCTGGCTGAGGTCGGCGCTTGAGCTATAGTCGAATGTAGGCAAGATCTGAGGATAAGGCTGTAGATACCTGCTAGATACCTGCTAGATATTTGAGAGGTGCAGAGCCTGCTCATCCTGTCCGCTAAGTTTGAGCAGCGTTGGCTCAAACTTGGCCAAGCTTAAATCTGAACTGATGCCATGCAGCCTGCTCCATTCGCGCCCAATGAATCGCAGCGGCTTGAAGCCCTGCAAGCCTGCAAGCTGCTCGACACCGAGCCTGAGAAGGCATTTGATGATATTGCTCATCTGGCCGCGCATATTTGCCAGACGCCCATTGCTCTAGTCAGTCTGATTGACGCCGAGCGGCAGTGGTTTAAGGCCAAAGTGGGGCTAGATGCCTCACAGACGCACCGCAACCTGGCCTTTTGCGCCCATGCAATCTTGCAGAAAGACCTGCTGATTGTGCCAGATGCCCTGGCTGACGCCCGCTTCGCTGACAATCCGCTGGCCACAGGCGAACCCTATGTGCGGTTCTATGCTGGCGTGCCGCTGACGACCGCTGACGGCTTTCCGCTAGGAACACTCTGCGTCATTGACCATGTGCCGCGCTCGCTGACGCCTGAGCAAATTAGCGCCCTCAAAACGCTAGCCGATCAGGTGATGCGGCAAATTGAGCTACGGCGCAGCCTGTCTGAACTAGAGCGGATAGCGGTGATCCGCCGACCCAGCCTCAATCAAAAAAAGCGGTTTCTGCAAACGGTGGCTTTAGGGCTGGGGGCTGCTTCGGCCATGCTGGCAATTATTGGCCTGCTCTCCTACCGCAGCCTCAGCCGCTATCTCGAAGTTTCTCAGCAGCAAACCGAGCACCAGCAAAGCCTAAACCGGCTAGAGCAATTTGCCGCCTGCCTCCAGTCTGCCGAAACTGCCCAAAACCGCTACCTGCTCACAGAACAGGCAGCTGCGCTAGATGCCTTACAGCAGGCGCGTGACTGTTTGCAGGCTGAGTTTACACCATCGGCATTTGCGCCAGCCCTCGCGCCCCTGCCGCAGATCCAGACCTTGAAACCCCAGATTCAGCAGAGATTAGCCGAAATTGACCGAATGATTGCGAAGCGCGATCAGACAGGGCTAGCGGCAGCCGCCAGAGCCTTACAGCAATTTGAACAGGCAGACCAGACTCAGAATCTTCAGTCGCGGCTTGACAGCTTGCAGATCAAAGAGCGTCAGCAGCTGTCAGTGCAGTCTAGCGCTGCCGATCGAGCCATGCAGCAACTGCTGCAAGTTTTGGGCATTGGCTTAGTGGCCAATCTGCTAATTCTGGCGCTGCTGTTTTGGACAATCTATCGCGAAACGGTTGAACGTCAGCGCGCGGAGGAAATCTTAGAGCAAGAGCGCGATTTTACGACTGCCGTGATTGACACCGTAGATGCGCTAGTGCTGGTGCTTGATCCGCAGGGTCGAATTGTCCGGTTTAATCACACCTGCGAACAAGTTTCGGGCTATACCTACCAGGAGGTTCGCAATCGCTGCGTTTGGGATCTGTTGCTGCTGCCAACAGATATAACGCCCGTAAAAACCGCCTTCCAAGATATTGTCAGCGGACGCCTCCAGAGCGGCTATGAGAACTACTGGCTGACTCGCACCGGCGAGCATCGGCTGATCAGCTGGTCTACAGCGACCCTCAACGATGAGGGGGGGACAATTGCCTATATGATTGGCACCGGCAAAGACATTACAGCGCAGAGGCTGGCGGAATCTCGGCGCAGCATTCAGTCGATGATCACGCATATTTTGGCGCAGTCGAACAGCCTCAGCGAGGCCACCCCAGAGATTTTGTCGGCGCTTTGCCAAAAGCTGGGCTGGGAGCTAGGACAGCTCTGGCAGATCGACGCAGCGGGTTCGCAGTTTATCTCTAGCTGGCATCAGCCAGGACTGACGGCGCAGCCACTGACGCAGCATCTGCGCTTTGTGGAGCAGGTGCGAGATCTGGAGCAGCCGATTTTGCTGGCTGATTTAGCGACGCCTGGAGCGGCTGGTTTGGGGCAGGGTGCAAATTCTGCGCCGCCGTTGGAGCCACCGTTTGCACCAATGCCAGATCTGGTGAAGGCAGGCTTTCGGCAGGGGTTGGGGCTACCCATTGTTGGAAATAGCCAGGTGCTGGGCGTGATCACGCTGTTTAGCACCAACGTCAGACATCAGGCAGATGCAGATCTGCTAGAGCTATTGACCGCTGTGGGACGGCAGATTGGGCAATTTGTAGAGCGGCGGCAGGCCGAGGCCGATGTGCTCCAGCAAAATGCCCGGGCGCAGCTGATGTCGGCGATGACGCTGCGGATTCGACAATATCTCGATCTGGCCGATATTTTGACCAGCACAGTTGCAGAAGTGCGGCAGTTTTTGCAGACTGACCGGGTGCTGATCTATCGCTTCTTGCCAGACTGGAACGGCAAGGTCGCGGTCGAATCAGTCGCTCCAGATTGGCCTTCGGCGCTGGGCTTTGAGTTCCAAGATACCTGCTTTATCAACGGCGGCTGGCGCGACTATTATCACGGGCGGGTGCGGAGAATTACCGATATTGACCAAGCTGAGCTGAGTGACTGTCACCGCCAGCTGCTGCGGCAGTTTCAAGTGCGAGCGAATCTGGTGGTGCCGATTCTGGCAGACCAGCAGCTCTGGGGACTCTTGATTGCTCACCAATGCCGCTCTAGCCGCCAGTGGCAGCCCACAGAAATTGATCTGCTGCGTGAGCTGGCCAATCAGGTGGGCATCGCCATTTTTCAGGCCAATTTGCTAGAACAAACCACCGAGCAACGCAACCAGCTGGCTCAGCAAAATCAGGAGCTTCAGCAGGCACGTCGGCTGGCCGAACAAGCAGCTCAAATCAAAAGCGCCTTTCTAGCCACCATGAGCCACGAGATTCGGACGCCCTTAAATGCGCTAATTGGCATGACCGAGCTGCTGCTGGACACGGGGCTAGATCCGCAGCAGCGCGACTTTGCCACCACCATGCAGCTGAGCAGCGATGCTCTGCTCAGCCTGATCAACGACATCCTCGACTTCTCGAAGCTAGAGGCGGGCGAGATGGAGCTAGAAGTCTTAGAGTTTGATCTGGGGCTTTGTCTAGAAGAGCTGGCCGATTTGCTGGCCAACAGCGCCTATGCCAAAAATTTGGAGCTAGTTGTGCTGCGCGATCCCGATTTGCCAACGCGGCTGCGCGGCGATGTCACCCGGCTGCGGCAGGTCTTGACTAATTTGATTGGCAACGCAATTAAATTTACGGCGACGGGCGAAGTGGTCGTCGAGGTTTCGCGAGCGGCAAGCCCACAGTCTGGCTATCTCGCACTCAAATTTGCGATCCGGGATACTGGGATCGGCATGACGCTAGAGCAGCAGCAGCAACTATTTCAGCCCTTTACCCAGGTGGATGCCTCCACAACCCGGAAGTATGGCGGTACAGGGCTGGGGTTGACCATTTGTAAAGAGCTAGTTGGGCTGATGAATGGCAAAATTGGCCTAGAAAGCCAGCTGGGGCAAGGCTCCACCTTCTGGTTTACGGTGCCGTTTGAGCCGCAGTCTGAATCATCAAGCCAGCAGGCTACCCCAGATTCATCGCTGCCAGACGCTCTGCCGCGCCTGCGCCTGCTGGTGATTGACGCTAGCGCCGCCAGTCGTGCCGCCATGCGACTCCAGACTGCCAGCTGGGGAATTGAGCTAGATGAAGCCGCAGATTGGCCGACCGGGCTGACCGTTTTGGCGGCCTCTGAGCGCCCCTACGATCGAGTGCTGGTCGATCTGCGCCTGCTGAACCTCAGCTCGCCGGACTGGCAGAGCAATCTACGCTGCCAGCTGGGCTGCTATTGGCCAGAGAGTCGGTTTATTGGCCTGACCACGCTGGCACAAATTACCCAGGCGCGTCAGCTAGTCGAGCTGGGCTTTGACGGCTACTTGGTCAAGCCCATCCGCCAGTCTCGGCTTGACCATGCCCTGCTGGCCGAACCTCTGGCCGCTCATACTGCTGCTGCCACTCATCGCTTGAGTCCTAGTGCTGTCTTGCTGCCTCCACCAAGGCTAAGAATCTTACTAGCTGAAGATAATTTGGTCAATCAAAAAGTGGCGTTAAATCAGCTCAGCAGCTTGGGCTATGCTGCCGATTTGGCTAGCAACGGCCAAGAAGTGCTGGATTTACTCGCACTCAACTCTTATGACCTGCTGCTGCTAGACGGCCAGATGCCAATTATGGATGGCTATATGACTGCTGAGGCGATCCGAGCGCGGGAGCAGGCTGCCCCATTGGCTGGCCGCATTGTGATAATTGCCATGACTGCGAATGCGCTCCAGCAAGATCGACAGCGCTGCCTGGATGCGGGCATGGATGACTACTTGAGTAAGCCAGTAGACCGCGAGCAGCTGGCCGAAATGCTCAATCGCTGGAGCAGCCCGCCGCAGTTGTTGCAGTTGCCAGAGCAGTTGCCAAAACAGTCACCAGAGCAGTCGCCAGAGATCTCGCCAGAAACCCTGCCAGTGACGCCGCCTCGCGAGCTTGCAGCAATTTTAGACTGGGACTATTTACATCAGCTGGTCGGAAATAGCGCTGAATTTGAGCGGGAGCTGCTGCAAACCTTGGCCGAGACTCTGCCGCCTCATCTGAGCAATCTCCGCAGCCAAATTCTGCGGGCTGAAGCCGAAGCTGTCGCCCAAGCAGCGCATTACATCAAAGGCGCAAGCATCAGCATTGGGCTACATGGTCTAGCCGAACCCGCTGCCAGTCTAGAAGCCCTAGCACAAAAGCGACCCCTGAATTTGGAGCCGCTTTTAGCGCTGCTTGACCAGCTAGAGCAAAATTTCGATCTGATTTGCCGCTATCTAGCCGCGTAGAAAGTCCTGATTCAATCGCTATTTAGCCATGAGGCTCAACGCAGAGCGATCTAAGCCAAATGGCTGAGCGGGCAGAGCTTCAACCAGGCTCCGCACCACCGCAATCATTGCCAACTCGTCATTGAGGCGATTAATGGCCGAGCCGACGCCAATTCCGGCAGCGCCAGCGGCAATTGCCATCAGAGCCGTCACGTCTGAGAGGCCAGAGGCACAGAGTACGGGCACTGTCACGGCTCGCGAGATCGCGTGAGCCGCCGCCAGCGTTGGAGCGGCTTTTTCAATCAAGCCCAAAACGCCCGCATGGGTAGGCTGACTGCTGGTGCCGCCCTCAGTCTGGATTAAGTCAGCACCCGCCTGCACCAGCGCTTCGGCTAGCTTCACCTGCTGATCAAGTTCTAGGATGTGGGGTACGGTAACTGACAGCGTGACTCCAGGCAGCAGCGCCCGCGTTTGCCGAGTCAGTGCCAGCACTTCAGCGGCTTCAAACCGACGTCCCTGGGCATAAAAAGCGTCAAAATTGCCGATCTCGATCAAGTCTGCTCCTGCCGCCACGGCCAGGGCCAGCAGCTCTGGCTCAACTGCCGAGACACAGATGGGCAGGGCAGTCAGCTGCTTGCTGAGCCGCACTAGCGCTGGATCAGCTGCAATATCTAGCAAAGTTGCGCCCCCCCGATCAGCTGCCCGGACAACTGCCGCGACGCGCTCAGCATCAAAATTAGTTAAACCGCTGATCACTTTCAGCGCATTACGTTGTGCGAAAGCTTGCTGCAAACAGGGATACATGGTCATGGTTTCCTAAGTAATGACGAAATTTAAGAATCAACTCACGGAGTAATTGCATTATTGTGCCATGCGTGGGCAGGAGCGTCATGAGCAGATTTTATGAGTTTTCTCAGCTTCATCTGCGCCATCAGTACGATTACTCCATCGATCTAGATTAATCTAGTTTAGCGGCTGGCTAAACTCGCTGAGTCACGGATATGCTCTAGCGTCAGTTCGCCGACCGGAGCGCCGTTATCTAAGACAGTGAGCCGAGGAGCGCCAGTTTTAAGAATCAGCGACAGGGCATGTCGCAGGCTGTCGTACCGATCAATGGTTGGACTCTCGGATTGGGTTAAGCTAAGCCGATTGCGATCTGAGATCATGGCAGTCTCGACGCGCAGCAGGCTGAGCTGGCGCACCATATCATCTGCTCCCACCAGACTATACACAAAATCATTGGCTGGTCGGGTCAAAACGTTAAATGGCCGGTCATATTGGACGATTTTGCCCTGCTGCATGATCATCAGATAGTCAGCTAACCGCAGCGCTTCTTCTACGTCATGCGAGACAAACAGGATTGTTTTCTTGAGCTGACGCTGTAGCCGTAGGATCTCGTCTTGCAGACTGCTGCGGGTGATGGCGTCAATCGCGCCAAACGGTTCGTCCATCAGCATCACCTGCGGATCGCCAGCCAAGGCTCGCGCTAAGCCCACCCGCTGCTGCTGTCCGCCTGAAAGTTGAGCCGGATAGCGATTGCGATATTCGGCAGGTTGGAGCTGTACCAAACTGAGCAGCTCATCAATTCGGGCTTGAATTCGCGGTCGATCCCAGCCTAAGAGCTTAGGAACCACCGCAATATTTTGCGCCACGCTCATATGCGGAAACAGCCCGGACTGCTGAATCACATAGCCAATTCGCTGCCGCAGTGCCGTCACCTTCAGCCGGCTAATGTCCTGACCATCTAGATAAATCTGGCCGCTGGTGGGTTCATAGAGCCGATTGACCATCTTTAGCAGCGTGGTTTTGCCGCAGCCCGACGGCCCCAAAATCACGACGAGCTGACCAGAAGCAATTTCGCAGCTGCATTGATCAACCGAAGGTCGAGACATGCCCGCAAACTGGAGCGAGACTTGATCAAACCGAATTGCGCTCACGGATTATCTTCCCAAAACTGCCCGATCTGCCGCTGAATCGCCCTAGAGCAACCCCTGCTGAGTCATAAATTCTTTGGCCACCTCGGCAGGTTCGCGCTGGTTGCCGCTGACTTCAAAATTCAGCTTCTGCATCACTTCGTCAGTCAGCTTTGGCGCAACTGCATTCAGGGCTTCGGCCACTTTGGGGTTGGCATCTAGGGTTTGCTGCCGCACCACAGGCGCAACTTGGTAGGGCGGAAACAGCCCTTTGTCGTCTTGAAGCAGCACCAGATCAAAGGCGGCAATCTCGCCATCTGTACCAAAAGCTACGGTCACATCGGCCTCGCCGTCCGTCAAAGCCTTGTAGCGCAGACCAGAATCGACTGCTTTATATTCTTTCAGCTGAAAGTCGCCATACTTTTCTTTAATGCCGGGTAGCCCGTCTTCGCGCACTTCAAATTCGGGTGGCCCGACCATCGTTAGGCCAGATGCCTTAGTCGCCAAATCAGAGAGAGTCTTGATGCCAAGCTGATCCGCTTTGGCTCTTGTCATGGCCAATGCCTGCTTGTTGTTCATCGGCGCTGGGTCAAGCCAGATCAGGTCATATTTCTCTTTGTAGCCTGCCGCAACTTTGTCATAGACCTGCTTCGGGTCGCTGAGGACTGGCTCTTTCAGAATCGTCAATAAACCTGTGCCGGTATATTCCGGATACAGATCAATTTCGCCGCTTTGCAGTGCCGCCTGCGCCACCGGAGTACCGCCTAGGTTCAGCTTGCGCTCGACTGGAACGCCAGCTTTTTCCAGCGCCAAGGCATACATTTCGCCAATGATAAAGGCTTCGGTAAAGTCCTTGGAGCCGACCTTAACCGGAGCATTGCTGCTCGTACCCCCTCCCGTGCCATCCCCAGCACAGGCAATCAAGATTCCAGCAGTCAGGAGCGCCAGCAGCGGCAAAACCAGCAAGCGACGAATTCTATTCATATTCAAGTTTTACAATGTCTTGAATATGATAGCGAACTCTACAGGTCGAGCCAAATTTTGCAGTGCTTATAAGCTAGTGCTAGGGCAACCACTGTGCTAAGGCAACCACTGTGGCCGCAGTCCGGCTAGCGCCAGCGGTTG
>CASBQH010000257.1 GCA_949127695.1 Synechococcales cyanobacterium PMM_0073 | reverse complement strand
TTCTTCAAAAAGTCTACGACTTCGGCTAGCTCCAGCTTGGCTTGCTCAATGCCAGCCACGTCTCCAAAGGTAGTTTGGGTTTGCGGCTCCATCTGCACCCGCGCCCGCGACTTGCCAAAGTTCATTGCCTGATTGCCGGGGCCGCCCTGTGCTCGACGCAGCACAAAAAACAGCACCACCAGCAGCAAGAACGGAATCAGCAGCGTGCTGAGGACGCGCACCCAGGGATTATCTTCTGTGGTAGGCGAAACCGCAATATCGACGCTGTTGGTTTGCAGCGTGTTCAACAGCTCAGGATCAGGAGGCAAATTCACCAACACGCGCTGACCGTCGCCCGTCATGACCTGCGCTCTGCTGCGATCAGCGCTAATATTCACCCGCTCAACCTGACCCGCCTCTACTTTGTCAATGAACTGACTGTAGGGCCAGGATGCTGTAGTTTGGGGCTGTCGATCAAGAAAGGCGGTCGCCAAAAAGATCACAACTACTACCAATAGGGCATACAGCCCTGCATTTCTCCAACGCTTATTCACCGAGGCTTTTCCTCCTAAATCTTTCCTGTGCCAGCTAATCTCAGATTCTTAATATTTATTAATGTAACCCATTCGCTCCCCAATTGAGCGTTCCGCTCACAGATATAGCCCCATTCTGACATTTACATCTGAAATCTGTGGGGCAATCTGTGGGGCAATCTGTGGGGCAATCTGCGGCGCTCAGTTGGTCACGCTTCAGCTCATCGCCAGCATTCGCTGTATGGGCTGAAGCGCGGCCAGTCTTGTCGGCTCAGGCAGCGTGATTTCTGGAGCGCGGTTTTTCATCGCCCAGTAGAGTTTTTCCAGCGTGTTGAGCCGCATATGCGGGCATTCATTGCAGGCGCATTGATTGATTGGCGGGGCAGGAATAAATGTTTTGTCGGGCGCAGCTTTCTGCATTTGGTGAATAATGCCGGGTTCGGTGGCCACAATAAAGGTCGAGCGACTGCTGGTTTTGGCATAGCTCAAGAGCGCCGTCGTTGAGCCAATGTAGTCGGCATGTCGCAGCAGGGCTGGTTCGCACTCAGGATGAGCGATTACTTCAGCGGCGGGATGCTGAACCTGAAGTTGCACCAACTTCTTTTCTGAGAAAGTTTCATGCACCATGCAGCTGCCCTGCCAGAGCAATAGCTCTCGTCCGGTTTGCTGCATTACATAGCGTCCCAAATTGCGGTCGGGCGCAAAAATAATTGGCTGATTGGCGGGGATCTGCTGCACAATTTTGACGGCATTTGAGCTGGTGCAAATAATGTCGCTCATCGCCTTAATTTCAGCCGTGCAGTTGATGTAGGAAATCACTAGATGATCGGGATGCTCAGCCTTGAAGGCCGCAAAAGCCGCTGGCGGGCAGCTGTCCGCTAGCGAACAGCCTGCCGCTAGATCGGGCAGCAGCACCAGTTTGTCGGGGTTGAGAATCTTGGCAGTTTCGGCCATGAAATGCACGCCCGCAAATACAATCACATCGGCCTTGGTGGCGGCAGCTTGCTGCGACAAGCCAAGCGAATCGCCCAAATAGTCGGCCACGTCCTGGATATCGGGATCTTGGTAATAATGCGCCAGAATTACAGCATTTAGCTCGCGCTTTAGAGTTTGGATAGCGTCGAATAGATCAGTTGGCTGATCAGCAGAGGCAAAATTTTGGTGCGGACGAGTGGTTGTGAACACGGCTAGGTCTAAAAATTGTGGGCAGGACTGCGAAAGGAGTACAGTTCGCCCATCAATTATAGTTCTTTTCACCAAAATACAGGCAGGATAAACTGGTGAAATTGATTAATTCACTCTTCTGGGTAAACCCACTGGGGCGGAGCCGTTCGCTTCTTGCGGATCGCCTCCTCGGACATGGCTAGCATTTGATCGAGTGAAGTCTCCTGAATAAATTTGGCAGTTTGGTCACGGTATTCCTGATTTGGGCATTGCTCCCCCAGAACGCAGCCCTTGACGCAGGCTTCAGCACAGTTGACCTGGATCTGGCTTTCAGTCAGGTTTTCAGAAGGATCTTCGGCAGGGTTCATTAGTATGCTCCTTGTTCAACTCTCTGCTCAAATTTTAAATCGATTTTTACTAGGGCTTCTATGGCTTCTGGATGACATGGCCTGACAGCTCCCAACTGTATAATTTTGGCTGAGAAGCTAGCAATTGCCGCTGCTAATTGCCTGGAAAGCTGACTGAAAAGCTAAATTAATTTTGGTTTTTTGGCAGGTTGCGGCAGTTTGCTGGTAGCTTGACCTAGACCAGTGATCTAAATTTAGGAGATAAAGATATGGGTTGGCTCAGTAGATTATTTCCGGGAAGCAAAAAGAACGATAATGCTGGCGTGACCGCAGTTTCAGTCCCGGCTCCAGCTGCGGCTTCTGGGGGTGACAGCATCCCCGCAGCCAAGGTTGGTCTGAACGGCGAGTTCGACGAAAGCGGTATGGCGAAGCGTGTGGCGCTGGCCTTTGACGAAGATCCGATGCTGGACGATGTGGATACACTCTGGGTGGCTCAGCTCAGTAGCAAAGTGGTGCTCAAGGGCAAAGTCCCCAGCCAGCAGATCCTCGACAAGATGGTTTCGGTCGCAATGACAGCCGATGGGGCAACTGAGGTGGATACCAGCGCCGTCACGGTGGGTTAGAAACCCAGACGAGCGGACTTCAGCATAGGTTATGTTAAAGTCCGCTCACTCAGCAGTGAATGCATCAGAAGTTTTGTACCTGCTTGCTGTATTTTTGATTGCTCTTCTACTACGCAAAAAATAAATATGGGACTCTTTGATCAAATCCTGGGCGCGGTCAACAATCCCCATCAGCAGGCCAGTCCCGATCAGCTCGGCGCAATTTTGGGTACGGTACAGCAGCTGGCGAGCCGTCAGGGTCTAGATGCTTCATCCACCCAAACGGCGCTCTCGGTAGTGGGAAGTCACGTGCGTTCGGCCTTGCAGCAACAGCGCTCAGCTGGTGGCGCAGGGCGAGCTGAAGCCATCGTGAATCAATATGGCGGCACGGGTTCGAGCGCAGATGTGTTGGAGTCTTTGTTTTCGCCGGGACAGCAGCAGCGAGTTGCCCAAGACGTAGCGCAGCGGACTGGCTTGACGGCTGATAAGGTGCTGGCGCTTCTGCCGATTCTGGTGCCAATTGTGCTGAACTTGCTGAAGCAAGGGTCGCAGGCGGGTAACTCTACTGTGCCAACTGCTCAAACGGCTAGCTCTAACACCGTATTAGACGGCTTCCTAGATGCGGATGGCGATGGCGATGTAGATATCGGCGATGCCATGTCGATGGCAGGTCGGTTCTTGCAGCGTTAAATTGCGCGGCTAAGGCTGCTGTCGTCGGTCGGCCAACTCCCTCAAAATATTGCGAGTTTCGCTTTGTAGCCCCAGCATTTTCTGCCTAAACTCAGCTCTATCCAGTCGCTCAACGGCCAAAACCGCGCTGGACTGGGCAATGTAGGCCGAGACATGAGCGGAGAGTGCATCCATCTGCATCTGCGTCTGAGCTTGATTTTCGGCGAGCGAGCTAATCATGCCCACGACATCTGCCGCCAGCTCGCTCACCCAAGACCGAGACTGCTGCTGGGTTTCTTCTAGCTGCTGCTGAAATCGGTCTTGCTGTTGGCGAGACTGCTGCTGGGTTTCCTCTAGCTGCTGCTGAAATCGGTCTTGCTGGCTCTGCATCCGGTCTTGCTGGCTCTGCATTTGGCCTTGACGCTCTGCCACATGCTCTAAAATCGCCTCGATTCGGTCTAGTCGCTCAGTCATCTTTTTAAGTCTCTTTGCTGCCAATATTATCTCATTCAGCAGATGATTCTAGCTGGTTCAAACTGGCTTGAGCATTGCGCCTCAGCATCTCCGGCTTGATCCGCCGCAGCGCTGAAGCCGGAAACCGCTGCTGCCATTCGGACTCTGAAATGCTGGCGAGTTCGCTGAGGCTGGGGGCAATGTTCCAGGGATAGGGCTGAAATTCGGCGACATCGCTGGGCTGAGCAAACCGCTGATTCCAGGGACAGACATCCTGGCAGATATCGCAACCTGCGACCCAGCCTTGCAGGTTGGCGGCAATTTCGGGCGGCAGCGTTTCGGCGCGGTTTTCAATGGTGTGGTAGGCAATGCAGCGGTTGGCATCCACCACAAAAGGCTGCGTAATGGCGTCAGTCGGGCAGGCATCGAGGCAGCGGGTGCAGGAACCGCAGTGAGGCAAATGCGGCGGATCGGGCGGCAGTGAGGCGCTGGTGAGAATCTCGCCTAGAAACACCCAGGAGCCATATTCACGGGTGATCAAATTGCTGTTTTTGGCAATCCAGCCTAGCCCAGCCCGCTCCGCCCAAACTTTGTCTTGAATTGGCCCCGTATCGGCATAGTATCTAGCCTCAAAGCCTTGATCTTGCAGCCAGAGTGCCAGCGCCTTCAGCCGCTTGTGCAAAATTCGATGGTAGTCGCGCCCCCAGCCATACCGCGAGATCTTCGCTAGATCTGGGCGCTCCGGGCGTTGCTGCGGCTGGTAATAGTTGAGCGCGACGCAGATCACGGATTGTAGATCAGGCATCAGCTGCCGAATATCCTGCCGTTTAGGGTTTGACATCCAGGCCATATCTGCCTGAAAGCCTTGATCCAGCCACGATTGGAGCTTAGAATCAGCCTCCCAGTCTTTAACTGCTGCCAAGCCAACTTTATGAAAGCCGAGCGAGCGAGCTTTCTGCTGAATCTGCTGCTTGATTTGCTCACCGTTGAGCGGATGATCTGCTCCTGAATTGCCGGACATGCCGCATGATGATGAAGAACTTGATTTGTCTTGGCTGCTGTCCATTCATTCTCTCTGATTTGACATGAACCTACGCAAGCTGCTGCGCCGCGTTACCTCAGATGAAAGTAACAGAAACTTTTTGGGTCAGATTGGCAAAGTTGAGGTGCTGGTCTCCAAACTGCTGTCGCTGATGATGCTGGGCGTGTTGGCTGTGGGGATCATTCAGTTGGGGTTTGTGCTGGTTACAGAGATCATTCACGACGCGCCTTACGGTTTTTTTAGCTCGTCGCTGATTGAGATTTTTGGGGCGTTTTTGAATATTTTGATTGCGCTAGAAGTGCTGGAAAACATCACGGCTTACCTGCGCGGCAGCGGCATTCGGATTGAGCTGGTAATTGTCACTGCGCTAACTGCCGTGGCTCGAAAGATCGTGATTTTTGATTTTAATAAGCTCTCCGGCACAGACTTGATCGGCTTGGGGCTGGCAATTTTTGCCCTAACGATTAGCTACTGGCTAGTGCGCTGTACCAATCAAGGCGATCGAGATCGCTCAGATCGGTCACATTAGGTGAGCAGGGCGACTCACAGCGCCAAATCAGATGCGATAAACTAGCAGTCCAGAAACTCACAAGGGCAAGATACCGAGCATGACAGAGCAATCAATCGTCGCAGCAACCCCAGCAGAGCAGAACGGCAGCGGTGCGCTTGTCAAACGCTGGACGATTGAGCAAAGCGAGGAGCTGTACCGGATTCAGGGCTGGGGTGAGCCATATTTTTCGATTAATGCGGCAGGTCATGTCACCGTCTCGCCCCAAGCAGATCGAGGCGGTTCGCTGGATCTATATGAGCTGGTCAACGCCCTGAAGCAGCGTAATCTAGGCTTGCCACTATTAATCCGCTTCTCCGATATTTTAGAAGACCGGATCGAGCGCCTCAACGCCTGCTTTGCTAAGGCCATTGCCCGCTACAGCTATCCCGGCGCATATCGAGGCGTTTTCCCAACCAAATGCAATCAGCAGCGGCATTTGATCGAGGACTTGGTGCGCTTCGGCAAGCGGCATCAGTTTGGCCTGGAAGCTGGCTCTAAGCCGGAGCTAATGATTGCGCTGGCGACGCTAGATACGCCCGGAGCGCTGTTGGTTTGCAATGGTTATAAAGATCGCGAATACATCGAAACGGCAACGCTGGCGCAGCGGCTCGGCCATATCCCGATTATTGTGCTGGAGCAGGCCGAAGAAGT
>CASBQH010000256.1 GCA_949127695.1 Synechococcales cyanobacterium PMM_0073 | reverse complement strand
TAGTGCCATCATAGAACCGTCATGCCCGACAGACCGCACCCGTAGACTTCGGTTTGCGGGTGCTACCTCACCCCCAGCTAGTTTCAAGTGGGTCGATGGATGGCCGCTGGGCTGACGCAAGGCTCCCTACCACTACGCCAAAGCCTATGTCTTATGTCATCTCCGCCGCCAAACTTCAGGCTTATCATCGCTGCCCTCGCGCCTACTACTTCCGCTACGAACGTCGGCTGGAAGGGGCTGGTTTTTTTGGCTCTGCGGCGCTGGGCAGCTCGCTGCATCAGGCTTTGGCGCAAATTTATCAAGACTGGCATTACCAAGATCCGGTGCCGCGCCTTGACTGGATCGAATATTGCTGGAACCAGCAGATTGGCGAACTGACGCCCAACCAAACTGCTGAAGGACGAGCGATTCTGCGCCGCTACTACTATTCGTTTATTGAAAGTCAGTCAGCCATGCGCCGACCGCTGGCGGTAGAAGGGCGAATTCAGGGCAAGCTTCAGGTCGATAATCTAGAGTTTGGTCTATCCGGTCGCTATGACCGGCTCGATCACTTTGAGGATGGCCTAGAGCTGATTGATTATAAGTCGGCCAAAGAAGCCGAGCGGCTCAACTCTGACGAAATCAATCTGCAAATTGGCCTTTACTATCTGGCGCTAGAGCAGCGCTATGCCCGCAGCCTCAAGCAGCTCAGCCTGCTCTATCTCCGCACAGGCGAAAAGGTCAGCTACCGCGCCACGCCCGAACATCGCTGCCGGGTGGAGCAGGTAATTAGCAATTTGGCGACCGAGCTGCGCCGCGACCAGAGCTGGCAGCCCACGACAGGCGCTCAGTGCGAGCGCTGTACCTATGCCCGCTACTGTCCGGCGATGCAGAGTGAACCAGAGCCACTGCCTGAAGATGGTCGCAGCCAGCCCGCTTTGCAGCTGGTGCTGAGCCTATAGGGAGTTTGCAGCTTCCCCTATTCTTGCGTTCTTGAGCTTATCCAATTGAGATGCAGCGGTTATAGTCAATCCGCCGCCTGAAGCGCTGCAACTTCTGCCAGCGACAGACCTAGCATTTGAGCCACAGCCTCAACTGTCATGCCTGTTGCCAGCAGATTGCACGCAGCCTGGAGCAGCCGAGCCTCAGCTTGCTCAGCTGCTTGATGCGCCTGTTCAGCCTGCTGCTCTGCTTGCTCAGCCTGCTGCTCTGCTTGCTCTGTGTCCGTCAGCATCCAGTTTCCGGCTGAATCACACCAGCGCAACCAAGCCGCCGTCACATCCTCAAACTCGCCTTGCCAGATGCCTAGACCAATCTCTAAATCCGTCAGCCAGACCAGCGGATTCGCTGAATTTAACGCCTGCTCTTCGTATTGCCCTCCGGTTAGCTTAAAGTAGCGCAGCTGTTGAGTAAAGCGGCTATAGACAATATAGTGTGGCACTCGCAGATGGGATTCGTAGACCGCAAACTTCCCTGGCGGCTCCTTCGCTGCTTCAATCAGCTCCACCTCCTGGCTCAAGCTACGGGAACTCACAGAATAAAACCGCCCCAAATCTTCGGCCTCTGTGCCGGGTGAGAGAAATTCCACCACCACATGCGGGGGTCTAGGTTCTTGCCAAACGACATAGCTGCGGCGCAGATCGCGCTGCTCATAGAGGCGCGACACATCTACCGCTAAAAACCAGTCTGGTCGCTTATGCCAGAGCGGATGACGCAGATCGTAGTAAAGATTTAGATCAGAAACCGTGAAGCAGTTCTCGCGGCTGTAGTGCTTCAGGCGCAGCGTCCGGCTCAAAAGCTGAGGCTGAAGGTCGTGGAATTCATCGGGCAAGCCAGGTTCCTCAGGGTCTTCGCTGGGCAGATCATACATTGTGGGCAGCGTTTCTCGCGGCGGCAGCGGTGGATCGAGCTGTTCAATTGGAGCGGCGCTGGCGGCTAAGTTGCGACGAATAGAAACCATAGTGGCTCAAGCTGGCTTGGGGGCTGAATCTACCTCTGATCTTACAGCCTAGACTTACAGCCTAGACTTCCAGCCCCATCACCTCCCGATAGCGAGCTTCCATCGCCTGCCGCATTGAGGACTGACGGGGATTTTGCCAAGCGCTGCGCTCAAAGAGTTCTTGCCGCAGTTGGGGTACGTCAATGGTGCAGACTTGCCCTTGGGCGACAACTTGCCTGCCGTTCACCCAAGCGCTGTCAACCGCCTGCGTGGGGCGACCTAAAACCAGCAGGCCAATTGGATCAGTGCGCGGCAGCAGCGAGAGGTTGGTCAGGTCGTAAAGCACCAGATCGGCCTGTTTGCCGACCGTGAGTGAACCGAATTGATCGGCAGCGTTCAGGCCAGTCGCACCGCCCAAAGCCGCCATCTCGACCGACTCGCGGGGGGTAATCCAGTGGCGATATTCAAAATCAGTGGTGTTGTGCAGAATCGAGCCAATTTTGATCGCCTCTAGCAAATCTTGCGAGTCATTGCTGGCCGAGCCGTCGCAGCCAAAGGCCAGATTTACGCCCGCTCGACGGTACTTTAGGACTGGGGCGATGCCGCTGCCCAAACGCAGATTGCTGAGCGGATTATGCACCACCGTCGCCCCCGTTTCGGCCAGAATTTGGATATCGGGATCGTCGAGCCAGACGCAGTGCGCCAGCGAAGTCCGCTGATTCAAGAAGCCCAAGCGCTTCAGATGCGCCACTGCCGAGCAGCCGTATTTTTCTTGCGACAGGATCTTCTGGGCTTTGGTTTCTAGCAGATGCATGTGACGGCAGAGATGATGAGCATCGCTGAGCGCCGCGCCGCCCTCAAACAGCGGATCTGAGCAAAGCTGAATTCCGGTTGGCGCGACCACAATATTGATGCCTGCCGCCGGATCGTGAAAGCGTTGGACGGCATCTTGCAGCAGATCCAGCACCGCCGCCGTACTCATAGCTGGCGCTGGCAAATCTTCAGACTTGCTGAGCGCAGGCAAGTTCGCCCCAAACGGCTCGTCCTGCACCAGCGGCGCAACGTAGGCACGAATTCCCACTTCTCGGTAAGCGCGGACGGCAGCAGCAATGGTTTCGGCTTCGCGTCCGGGGATCAGCACCAGATGATCGACCACCGTTGTGCCGCCGGAGAGCAGCGTTTCGACAGCTGTGCCCAAGGCGCTTAGGTAGATTTGCTCTGGGTCTAGCGGCGCAAAGTCGTAGAGTTCGGCGAGCCATAGCTCCAGCGGCAAAGGCGGAATCAGACCGCGCTGCCACATTTCAGAAGAATGCGTATGGGCATTCACAAATCCTGGCAGCAGCAGCTTGTCACGAGCATCAATGCAGCAGCCAACGGGCGGCAAGCCGGAGCCAATCGCGGCAATTTTGTCCTGCTGAATTTGCAGATCGGCTGTTTTATAGCCAGTCTCATAGCCAGTCTCATCGCCTTGCGGGGTAGGAATTAGCGCAGTCTGGATGCTATAGCTCACGGGAATAAACCTCGGCAGTCCTTAAGGTGATGTTATGAATTGGCGGGGAGCCATGCTTTTTAGGATAGATTCTACGCACAGATGCTTCTGAGGTCGCCCAATGGAATATATCACCTTGCCGAATGATACATTGGCTCCAGTTTCCCCCTATTGTCATGCCGTTCGCGCCGGAGATCTGCTGTTTGTCACCGGGCAACTGGCGCAAGATCCGGCCACAGGCGAAATTCTGCGCGGCGCAATTGAAGACCAAACGCGGCGGGTGATGGATAACCTGAAGCGGGTGCTGGAAGAGGCGGGCAGCAGCTTTGATCAAGTGGTGATGGCGCGGGTGTTTGTCACTGACATGCGGTTTCTGCCAATTCTTAACCCGATCTATGCGTCATACTTCAGCAGCGGCCATATTCCGGGGCGCACCGCAATTGGCGTGACGGGTTTGGCAGGGCTGGGTGAGATAGAAATTGACCTGATTGCCTATTGCGGCGACAAAGCGTAGCCTCAACTACGGAAGCGAATTAGGGTTTTGGACTAGAAGATGAAACTAGGAGATCAGAATATTGCCTAATGTTGCCTAATGTTGCCTAAAAACCGATGAACTCACCGCTGCAACCGCTGGGCATTGCCCCAAACGCCTGGGTCGTCAATGCAACGCTAGCTGATATTACCCGCCCGCCGCTGCCGCCTGTGCCAATTGAGCTAGCCACCGCCACCAAAACTCTGCGGCTGGATCTAGCCAAAGCGGCGCTGGTGATTGTAGATATGCAGAACGACTTCTGCCATCCCGACGGCTGGCTGGCGCAGATTGGCGTGGACGTGACTCCGGCTCGAACGCCGATTGCCCCGATCCAATCGCTGCTGCCTGTGCTGCGCCAAGCCGAACTGCCAATTATCTGGCTGAACTGGGGCAACCGACCCGATTTACTCAATATTGCTGCCGGACTGCGGCATGTCTATAACCCCACCGGCAGCGGCCTTGGCCTGGGCGATCCGCTGCCCAAAAACGGCGCACCCGTCTTGATTAAATCGAGCTGGGCGGCGGCGGTAGTGGATGAACTAGCGATTGAACCCAGCGATATCTGCATTGATAAATACCGGATGAGCGGCTTTTGGGATACGGCGCTCGACAGCATTTTGCGAAATTTGGGACGCAGCAGCCTGTTTTTTGGCGGCGTCAACGCCGATCAATGCGTGATGGCCACCCTGCAAGATGCCAACTTCCTCGGCTACGACTGCATTCTGCTCTCAGACTGCACCGCCACCACCTCGCCCGACTACTGTCTGCAAGCCACGCTCTACAACGTCAAGCAATGCTTTGGCTTTGTCAGCGATTCATCTAGCCTGATTCAAGCCCTCAGCCCCAAAACGGCCTAAACCCATGGACTTAACCTGCGTCATTCCGGTCGTCAAAACGCCCACCGACTATCAGGCTTACCGCATTAGCCCGCAAGATACCAACCGGCTAGCGATTGTGTTTGACTCAACTAGCGCCAATATGTCGCTCACCTACTGCGTCGAGATTTTTGACGTAGGCGGCAAAACGCCCCCGAATCGACATCAGCTGGCGGTCGAAGTGTTTTTTGTGCTCAAGGGCGAAGGCTTGGCCACCTGCGACGGCAAATCGGTGGTGATTCGCTCCGGCGACAGCATTCTCGTGCCCGCCACCGGCACACATGTGATTGAAAATACGGGCAGCGACCGGCTCTATGCGCTCTGCATTATGGTGCCCAACGAAGATTTTGCCGAGCTGATTCGCAGCGGCATTCCGGTAGAGCTAGACGCCGAAGATATGGCGGTGCTGCGGCGTTCGGAGCGGGTTTAGCAAGCTCAAGCGAGACATGATACTTTATTAACATGAATATTCTCTCTTCATAAACTTTTAGCCAGACGTGACGCTGCATCGCTCCACTTTGCTGAAGTCTCTGCTGGCGCTGATTGCCTCGCTGCTGCTGACTCGACTGGCTGCGGCAAAACCCGCAGCGCGGCTGGGCGCAAACCGATTAAAATCAGGGCGCAGTCTGAGGATCGCAGCAATGGGCGCAGCAGAATTTTCAGATATTGCCAATCACTGGAGCCAAACCTGCATTCTGGCTTTGGCCGAGCGCGGTTTGGTGAATGGCTACCCAGACGGCAGCTTTCAGCCAGACGGGACGCTCACCCGCGCCGAGTTTGCAGTCTTAAGCTTTAACGTTTTCCCAAATTTGCCTGCTGCCCGCAGAGGCGGCATTTTTCCAGATACCGCCGATCACTGGGCGAGTCGCGCCATCCGCTGGGGCTACGAGCGCGGCCTGTTTTCCGGCTATCCAGACGGCAGCTTCCAGCCCGATCAGCTGATTCCCCGGATGCAGGCGGTGGTTGTGCTGGCCACGGCCTTAAAGCTAGCGCCAAGTGAGCAAACCGAGCAAACGCTACAAACATTTTTTGACGATGCGGCGCAGATGCCAGACTGGACGCGCTGGGCAATTGCTAGCGCCACGCAATCCGATCGGCTGATCGTCAACTACCCCAACCTGCGATTCTTTCGCCCCAGCCAGCCCATTACACGCGGCGAAGCAGCGGCCATGCTTTGTCGGGCGCTGGCTCTACCGGGTCTGCCGCCTGAACATGCCACCTGGAGCCTTGGCCTCTACGACCTCAAGGGCAAAGTCACGCTGCCGTTTGAGCGCTGGTCAGGGGCAGCGAGGCTAATGCGCGACCTTCAGGTTTTGCTCACCCCGTTTCGGCTGTTTCCGGCAGGCGACTGGGCGACCGGACGCTATGACGAGCCCACTGAGCAGGCGCTGACCCAGTTCTGCAACTTCTACGGCTTGCCCAATATGCAGCAAGGCCAGCTTGACGCTCGGTTTGCCACAGCACTGCTGGAAGCTGACCCGACTGAGTTTGTGATGGCGCAGGTTAAAGATCGGGAGCGGCTCTACAGCAGCTACTACGCCCAAGAAGCCGGATTTAACGCGGATCGACTCGCTTTTCTAGATCGCGGCTATCAAAGCTCGGCCTATGCAGGCGAGATTGGCTTGTTTCCAGAGCGCATGCTGCAAAAGCCGCAGGGCAAGACTGCTTCGCTGGGGCAGAGCGCCATCCAGACGGGTACAGGCCGCAAGCTGGCGTTTCAACCTTATCCAGCCTTGGGGCAAATTCCGGAAATTCAGGGCGGTCTAGAGTTTCTGCATCCCAGCATTCTGCAAGCCTGCGTGAGCATTGGCAGCTTTGTCGGCGGCGATATCTGGACGCGCTGGCTGGGGCGCAATGCCACAGAACCCGCCCAGATGTGGAGCAGCACCAAAATCATTCCGCTGCTGGACTTGGCGGCGCAAACCAATGCCGTTGACCCGAATCTGCGCCTCGGTGATGGCCTGATCTGCCCGCCCGGTCAGCTAGACGGCTACGGCTTTTATGATCTGGCGGTAGATCTGGTCAGCTATCAGTCGTCGATTGGCAGCTCCAACTCAGTGGCGGCGATGTTCAAGCAGTTTTTTACGCCCGGGGCGCTAGAAGACTGGCTGAAGCAGCTCACGGGCAACCAGAATCTGCAATTTCAGGGACGCTATGGCGAGGAGCCGCTGCTGCGTTCGCCCTGCCTGATCAACCAGCCCAGCAGCGAAATCGTCCGCGCCAAGTCATAGCTGGAGATCAAATTATTGCCAGAGTGGCTGGCGTTGG
>CASBQH010000255.1 GCA_949127695.1 Synechococcales cyanobacterium PMM_0073 | reverse complement strand
CGCGCTGAGTCAGACAATGTAGCTTGAAATTAGCTTGAAACATAGCTTGATGACGCCAGTATTGGCTAGAGATACACAAAACCAGGAGCTTACGTCATAATGAAGTGTGAAGTATTAGAAATTTTGATGATTGATGCAAACTCTAGGGATTCGACACACTCAAGAGGGTCTGCAAGCCTGCATCTATTTTTGACCAACCTTGCCTGAAATCTAGATTTAGCTCAAACTACCGCTCGTTGCAAAGCCCTTTTCTTGACAAAGTTAATTGTTTAAGCTATACTTTCCATGCTCTGCTGGCTCAGCCGCTAACTGCCCGGATTGGAACTTCTACAGAAACGCAACTTCTGTCGTGGCCATAGAAGCCCACAGAACTATAACAGTCCCCATAGAATTCGCTAATTTCAGTTTTCCCATGTGAGAACTGGAGTTTTTTGCTCGCTACAGCTTTTCACCGTTTTCCCAGCTTTCCCATCACCAGCTTTCCCATTACAGGAAGCACCACCGCTGCCATAGGGCTTGCCCTAAGCCATTATCAATCTGAGGAGCCGCATGAGTACCTTAACCAAGTCAACCCCGCTGTTCACGTTACCCGACCTTGTAGAAATTCAGCGGGCGAGCTTCCGCTGGTTCTTAGAGGAGGGTTTGATTGAAGAGTTAGATAGCTTTTCGCCGATCACTGACTATACCGGCAAGCTAGAGCTGCATTTCTTGGGCAAAGACTATAAGCTCAAGCGCCCCAAATATGACGTAGACGAAGCCAAGCGGCGGGACAGCACCTACGCCGTGCAGATGTATGTGCCAACGCGCCTGATCAACAAAGAAACTGGCGAGATCAAAGAGCAGGAAGTCTTTATCGGCGATCTGCCGCTGATGACCGACCGGGGTACGTTTATCATTAACGGCGCAGAGCGGGTAATCGTCAACCAGATCGTGCGGAGCCCCGGCGTCTACTACAAGAAAGAAATCGACAAGAACGGGCGCAGCACCTTTAACGCTAGCCTCATCCCCAACCGAGGCGCATGGCTGAAGTTTGAGACTGACAAAAACGACCTAGTCTGGGTGCGGATTGACAAGACCCGCAAGCTCTCGGCGCAGGTGCTGCTGAAGGCGCTCGGCCTCACCGACAGCGAAATTTTTGATGCACTGCGCCACCCCGAATACTTCCAAAAAACGATTGACAAAGAAGGCCAGTTCAGCGAAGAAGAAGCGCTGATGGAGCTGTATCGCAAGCTGCGTCCGGGCGAGCCGCCCACGGTGTCCGGCGGACAGCAGTTGCTCGACTCGCGCTTCTTTGACCCCAAGCGCTACGACTTAGGGCGCGTCGGTCGCTACAAAATGAACAAGAAGCTGCGGCTGACCGTGCCGGAAACCACGCGGATTCTCACCCCGCAGGATATTTTGGCAGCGGTTGACTACCTGGTGAATTTGGAGTTCGACACCGGCCAGATCGACGATATTGACCACTTGGGCAACCGCCGCGTCCGTTCTGTGGGCGAGCTATTGCAAAACCAGGTGCGGGTTGGCCTCAACCGCCTAGAGCGGATCATCCGGGAGCGGATGACGGTTTCAGATGCCGATTCGCTCACCCCGGCATCGCTAGTCAACCCCAAGCCGCTGGTGGCCGCGATCAAGGAATTCTTTGGCTCCTCGCAGCTCTCGCAGTTTATGGATCAAACCAATCCGCTGGCCGAGCTGACCCACAAGCGCCGACTCAGTGCGCTGGGTCCTGGCGGTCTAACCCGCGAGCGGGCGGGCTTCGCGGTGCGCGATATTCACCCCTCGCACTATGGTCGGATCTGCCCAATCGAGACGCCAGAAGGCCCGAACGCCGGACTGATTGGCTCGCTGGCCACCCATGCCCGCGTCAATTCTTATGGCTTCATCGAAACCCCCTTCAGCCGCGTCGAGAATGCCCGCGTCTTCAAAGACGAAGTGCCGCTCTATATGACTGCCGACGAAGAAGATGACTTCCGCGTGGCGGCGGGCGATGTCTCGCTGGATGAAAACGGCAATATCTTGGGCGAGCAGGTGCCGATCCGCTATCGGCAGGAGTTCACCACTGCGGCGGCGGCTGAAATCGACTATGTGGCCGTCTCGCCCGTGCAGATTATTTCGGTGGCCACTTCGCTGATTCCGTTCTTGGAGCATGACGACGCCAACCGCGCCCTGATGGGATCAAACATGCAGCGGCAGGCGGTGCCATTGCTGCGGCCTGAGCGTCCATTGGTAGGCACTGGCCTAGAAGCCCAAGCCGCCCGCGACTCTGGCATGGTGATCGTCAACCGGATGGATGGCGAAGTCATCTATGTCGATGCCAATCGGGTGCGGGTTCGCAGCACCGAAGGCGAAGAAGTGGAGTACCTGCTGCAAAAGTACCAGCGCTCCAACCAGGATACCTGCCTCAACCAGCGCCCGATTGTATTCAAAGGCGATCGGGTGGTAGCTGGCCAGATCTTGGCCGACGGCTCTGCCACCGAGGGCGGCGAGATTGCCTTGGGGCAAAACGTGCTGATCGCCTATATGCCCTGGGAAGGCTACAACTACGAAGATGCGATTTTGATCAGCGAGCGGCTGGTCTACGACGATGTCTATACCTCCATTCACATTGAGAAATTTGAGCTAGAGGCGCGTCAAACCAAGCTGGGGCCAGAAGAAATCACCCGCGAGATTCCCAACGTGGGCGAAGATGCGCTGCGACAGCTTGACGAAGCTGGGATTATCCGAATTGGAGCTTGGGTCGAGTCGGGCGATATTCTGGTGGGCAAAGTCACGCCCAAAGGTGAGTCAGATCAGCCGCCGGAAGAAAAGCTGCTGCGGGCAATTTTCGGCGAGAAAGCGCGCGACGTGCGGGACAACTCGCTGCGAGTGCCCAACGGCGAAAAAGGCCGCGTGGTAGACGTGCGGGTGTTTACGCGCGAGCAGGGCGACGAACTGCCGCCCGGAGCCAACATGGTGGTGCGGGTCTATGTCTCCCAAAAGCGCAAGATCCAGGTGGGCGACAAGATGGCCGGACGGCACGGCAACAAGGGAATTATTTCCCGGATTCTGCCGGACGAAGATATGCCCTACCTGCCCGACGGCACGCCGATTGATATTGTGCTGAATCCGCTGGGTGTGCCTTCGCGGATGAATGTGGGGCAGGTGTTTGAATGTCTGCTGGGCTGGGCTGGCACCAATTTGGGCAGCCGCTTCAAAATAGTGCCGTTTGACGAGATGTATGGCGCAGAAGCTTCGCGCTTGACTACCCATGCCAAGCTTCAGGAGGCCAGTGAAAAGACGGGCAAGCCTTGGGTGTTCAACCCGGACAACGCTGGCAAGATTCAGGTCTATGACGGACGCACGGGCGAACCGTTTGATCGAGCCGTCACCGTGGGCACGGCCTATATGCTGAAGCTGGTGCACCTGGTCGATGACAAGATCCATGCTCGCTCAACTGGCCCTTACTCGCTGGTAACGCAGCAGCCCTTGGGCGGCAAGGCACAGCAGGGCGGACAGCGGTTTGGCGAAATGGAAGTCTGGGCGCTGGAAGCCTTTGGCGCGGGCTACATTTTGCAAGAGCTGCTCACCGTCAAGTCCGACGATATGCAGGGTCGCAACGAGGCATTGAATGCCATCGTCAAGGGCAAGGCGATTCCGCGTCCCGGCACGCCCGAATCGTTCAAGGTGCTGATGCGCGAGCTTCAGTCCCTCTGTCTGGATATTGCGGCGCATAAGCTGCAAACCCAGGAGGACGGCACGAGCCGCGATATTGAGGTTGACTTGATGACCGATGTGGGCAACCGTCGCACCCCGTCGCGCCCAACCTATGAGTCAATTTCCCGCGACGAGAACGACGAAGAGTAGCTGAAGCTGGCTCTAGTGCTCACCGTAGCGTCAGGTTACGGTGAGCCATACAGAGTTTGCAGGGACGCTAAGGCCGCAGATTAAGAATTTGAGACTAACCAGGACTATAGAGGAACTATTCAACGATGCCGAAGTTAGAACAGCGGTTTGACTACGTCAAAATTGGTCTGGCCTCTCCGGAGCGGATTCGGCAATGGGGAGAGCGGACGCTGCCCAACAGCATGGTGGTGGGCGAAGTCACCAA
This sequence comes from Synechococcales cyanobacterium PMM_0073, assembly GCA_949127695.1. Lineage (GTDB taxonomy): Bacteria > Cyanobacteriota > Cyanobacteriia > Elainellales > Elainellaceae > Elainella. The sequence continues at coordinate 1,307 of CASBQH010000255.1, read as the reverse complement.
GCCCGAAACCATCAACTACCGGACGCTGAAGCCCGAAATGGACGGGCTGTTTTGCGAGCGGATTTTTGGCCCCGCCAAAGACTGGGAATGCCACTGCGGCAAGTATAAGCGGGTGCGGCACAGAGGGATTGTCTGCGAGCGCTGCGGCGTGGAAGTCACCGAGTCGCGGGTGCGGCGTCACCGCATGGGCTATATCAAGCTGGCGGCTCCGGTGGCTCACGTCTGGTATCTCAAGGGCATTCCCAGCTATATGGCGATTTTGCTGGATATGCCGCTGCGCGATGTGGAGCAGATCGTCTACTTCAACTCCTATGTGGTGCTGGAAGCGGGCAACGCCGAGAACCTGAGCTATAAGCAGCTTTTAACTGAAGATCAGTGGATCGAAATCGAAGATCAGCTCTACAGCGAAGACTCGCAGCTTCAGGGCATTGAAGTCGGGATTGGCGCAGAAGCCTTGCAGCGCCTGCTCGAAGATCTAGAGCTGGAGAAAGAAGCCGAAACGCTGCGCGAGGATATTGCCACCGCCAAAGGCCAAAAGCGCGCCAAGCTGATCAAGCGGCTGCGGGTGATCGATAATTTTATTGCCACTGGCTCGAAGCCCTCCTGGATGATCCTAAACGTGATTCCGGTAATTCCGCCCGATCTGCGCCCGATGGTGCAGCTAGACGGCGGACGCTTTGCCACCTCCGATCTCAACGATCTCTATCGGCGCGTGATCAACCGCAACAACCGACTGGCGCGGCTTCAGGAGATTTTGGCTCCCGAAATTATTGTCCGCAACGAAAAGCGGATGCTGCAAGAGGCGGTGGATGCCTTAATCGACAACGGGCGGCGCGGGCGCACGGTAGTGGGCGCTAACAACCGGGCGCTGAAGTCGCTCTCCGACATTATTGAGGGTAAGCAAGGCCGCTTCCGTCAAAACCTGCTGGGCAAGCGCGTTGACTATTCTGGACGCTCGGTGATTGTGGTCGGGCCGAAGCTGAAGATTCACCAGTGCGGCCTGCCGCGCGAAATGGCGATTGAGCTGTTTCAGCCGTTTGTGATTCATCGCCTGATCCGGCAGGGCTTGGTGAACAACATCAAAGCCGCCAAAAAGCTGATTCAGCGCAACGACCCGCAGATTTGGGACGTGCTGCAAGATGTGATCGAGGGGCATCCGGTGCTGCTAAACCGAGCGCCGACGCTGCACCGCTTGGGGATTCAGGCATTTGAGCCGATTTTGGTGGAAGGCCGCGCCATTCAGATTCACCCGCTGGTCTGTCCGGCCTTCAATGCCGACTTTGACGGCGACCAGATGGCGGTGCATG
>CASBQH010000254.1 GCA_949127695.1 Synechococcales cyanobacterium PMM_0073 | reverse complement strand
TCATTTGATTCATGCCTATACGCTGGAGCCTCATGCGGGCTGGCAGCGCGACGAGCAATATGCCGCCCGCAAACGCCAGCGAGCTGAGCCGCTGTTTCGGGCCCTAGAGCGGGTGATCCCAGATCTGCGGCAGCGCATCACCCTAGAGCTGATTGGCACGCCCTTAACTCACGCGCAGTATCTGCGGCGGCATCAGGGCAGCTATGGGGCGGCCATTGCGGCAGGGACGGGGCAGTTTCCGAGCTGCCAGACGCCAATTGCAGGGCTATATCGGGTGGGCGACAGCACAATGCCGGGAATTGGGGTTCCGGCGGTGGCGGCTTCAGGGATTCTTTGTGCAAATACGCTGGTGAGGCCAAGTGAAACGGCAAAGCTGCTGGCGCATATGGGGCTGAGGTCGCCCGCCCATCCTTAATTTTGAGTGAGTGACGAACTGGGAGAGGGCATATGATGGCAACGCCAAATCTAATATCAGTTAGAATCTATTTTTCTTTAGATCTGTTTTTCTTTGGATCTGGTGCGTTGAATATTTAGTGCATCGGTTGATTGTTTGCAAATGATCTCATTGCCAAATGGCAGCTAAATTGAGGACAAAGCCAGGAAGCAGAGCTTCTCCAGAAAGCGAACCAGGTTTTTGCAGGGTTTCGACGGGTTGATCGGGGCGATAGATTTCGACCTGCTGCTCTCTGCGGTTGAGCAACCAGCCCAACTTGACTCCATTGTCGCGATATTCTTGCATCTGGGTTTGAGTCGCCAGCAGGCTGTCGCTGGGTGACATGAGTTCAATCACAAAGTCGGGGCAGATGGGCGGAATTCTCTCTTTTTGATCTGGCGTCAGACTGTCCCAACGCTGTTGCTGAATCCAAGCGGCATCAGGCGAACGGTCGGCTCCGTTGGGTAATCGGAAACAGGTGGATGAATCGAAGGCAACGCCTGTGCCATCTTGATCTGTCCAGATGCCTAGCTGTTGAGCAATTTTCAAGTTTCTTCTACCAGTTTCTCCGCCAGTGGGGGGCATGATGACGAGTTCTCCTTGGACGCTGCGTTCAAATTTGAGATCAGGATTGCTACGGCAAAGCCGAAAAAACTGCTCGTCAGTTAGCTCTAGCACAGAGTTGAGATTGATCGTGTAGCTGTTCATGAGCATTGTTCTCCTGGACAGTCTGAAGCTGTGAGATACAAGGACTTAACCGTTGAGCAAGTACAATTTAACTGGAGCTAGCCTGAGAGATGGAACGCCATTGCGGCAATCTCCAGCGCGAACTAAACCTCAACTGGAAGCCGCTTCTGCCGAATTGCAGCCACCAATTGCTCATGGTCTCGTTCAGTTTGGTCAGCGTATGCCTCCGCGAATTTGACTAGGGCATTATCCAACGCCTGACTCTTGCCGATGTAGCCCGCCAGCATCGCCGCATCGCCCGATTTGGCATGAGCCAGCGCCAGCGCCCAGCCGCAGATCTCGCAGTAGTTGGGCAGTCCGACGGGGTTAAATTTACCCGGCTCTAGCTTGACGCCGCCTTTCATATCGCGCAGCTGCCGAATGTAGTAATCTACGCCATCCTGCTCGCCCCAGCCCAAGAAAATATCGGGGGCGCTTTGGATCAGCCGCTGCCCTGCCACCACTCGATGCCCCTGATGATCGTCTGGCATGTTGTGCCCCAGCAGCGCCTCGGCATAAGGCGCAAGCACTGAGGGCTGGGCTTCTTTGACCTGCAAAAACAGCGGATCGCCCGCATCTTTACCCTGCAAATAGACCACCCAGCAGCGCGTCCCCACGCTACCCACGCCCACTACCTTGCGCGCCACATCCAAAATCCGATAGCGCGAGACTAAAAACTGCCGATCTGCGCCGATTGACTCCAGGTAGTTTTGTAGCAGCTGTTCAATTGCCCGCCGCATCGGCTGACCGCTAGGCGTGGTTTCGACGCGCACCACCAGCGGCGGCGCTTCGATAATATGCTGCTGATTGTCAATTAGATCGGTCATCTTGGCGAGCACCTGAAGATGGTTGCTCTTGCGGGCTTTGGCGATGAGGCGAGCCGCTTCGGCTTTCATCTCGTCAGGCAGCTTTTTGAGTAGCTCCGCTTCGGTGATGTTGACGTACCACAGGTCAAGATAGCCCAGCTCGGCATATTCATTTAAGTGCTGACGGTAAGACTGCACGGTAGCTCGGACTGCCTGCTGGCAGAGGGGACGATCTGCGCCCAAAAACCGGCCTGTCACGACAGCGCTGGCCACTAGCCGCTTCAAGTCCCATTCCCATGCGGCAGGATAGGTTTCATCAAAGTCATTGATGCCGAACACCAGATTGCGTTCGGCAGAAGCAAACGCGCCAAAGTTAGCCAGATGCATATCGCCGCAGGCTTGCACCGTCAGCCCGGTAGTGGGAGCAGAGGCAATATCTTGGATCATCACTGCCGCTGCGCTATGCCCGGATGTCCACCTCGCCCTTTGCCTTTCTGCGCGGGGCAGCGGCAGTGATGATCCAAGATATTGCCTCTGCTCCCACTACCGGGCTGACGGTACAAGCCTGCGGCGATATGCATCTGGCTAACTTTGGCGCGTTTGCTTCTGCCGAACGCAATCTGGTGTTCGGCATCAAT
>CASBQH010000253.1 GCA_949127695.1 Synechococcales cyanobacterium PMM_0073 | reverse complement strand
CCCTCACGGGTTTAACTCTAAAATTTGGGGTAAGAGCAGGTAGATCCCATTCTTTCTCCTATTCTAGAATCACTGGGAGCCTATTTTGACGCAAGTCCCTTAGCGACCCTGAAGCTATTTCTAGGCTAGAGCAGCTGCAAAACAGCGAATCGCAGCGACGGTTTGCCTATCAGCTGGGACTGCTGCAACCCGGACATCCGCAGGCCGTAGCCACTCTGCTGAAGTTGATGCTGACGCCACAGGCCGCGCGGTTTTATAAACGCAATGCCGAATATCTTCAGCGGATCACGCCGCCCGAACAGCTGACGCAAATTATCCCATCACTGCGACAGCAAGCAGAGCTGATTGAATCAGGCGTTCGCACCGAGCAAGCGTGGAATGCTACAGGCTGCTCTGGCACTGCGCCAAAACGCTACCCCAGCCGCAGTTTCAGCAGGCTTGGCAGGCTGAGGCTGCTGAGTCAGGCTTTAACTAGCGCGTGCCATAGAGCCGATCGCCCGCATCGCCCAATCCCGGCAGAATATAGCCATGCTGATCTAGCCGCTCGTCAATTGCAGCCGTAAAAATTGGCACATCAGGATGCTGCTCATGAAAATGCTGGATGCCTTCAGGAGCCGCCAGCAAGCAGACAAATTTGATTGAAACTGGGTTCGCTTCTTTCAGCCGATCTACTGCTGCCACCGCCGAATTGCCAGTCGCCAGCATCGGATCAACCACCAGCATATCGCGCTGCTCTACGTCCAGCGGCAGCTTCAGGTAATATTCAACGGCAGTCAGGGTGGTGGGTTCACGGTAGAGGCCAATATGCCCAACCTTGGCCGTAGGAATTAGCTCAATCATGCCGTCAAGCAATCCCTGACCCGCTCGCAAAATTGAGACAATCACCATCTTTTTGTCGGCAGCCAGCATCGGCGCTGACATCTCGGCTAGCGGCGTTTTAATTTTCTCGCGCTTCAGCGGCAGATCGCGCGTCACTTCATAGGCCAACAGCATGGCAATTTCTTTCAGCAGGCGGCGAAAATCCTGGGTATGGGTTTCAGCTTGGCGCATAATCGTCAGCTTATGCTGCACCAGCGGATGATCAATCAGGGTGACTTCTGATGGCATGGGTGGAAATTTGGGGGATGCAATAGGAATATAGCAAAACTGCGTTAAAAAGCAGCTAAAGCGTGATCTCGCCGCGCATTAAGCCTACAGCCAACACTAGCCCCAGGCAAAGCAGAAAAGTCAGCCCCAGACTAAACAGAGCAAACAGCTCGCCGCCAGATAGCGGGCGATCGGTGGGGTCAAGATAGGCCGAATCAAGTCTGGCGGCTGAGGCGGGGCGATTTAAGTCAGTTGAAGGCTGAACGACCGAGAGGCGCGAATAGCCAATTTTGAGGTCATAGGTTAGCCGCCGCTCCGGGCTGCTCAGTGTGGCATAGGCTTCGTTCAGCTGCTGAAACTGAGCGGTAGCTAATGCCTCCGGCAGTTCGGTCGTATCAGGGTGATAGAGCTTACTCAAATCCCGGTAGGCGCGGCGAATCTGCTGCACTGAAGCCGAAGGATGCAGCTTGAGTAAATCGTAGTAGGATGCGACCTGTTCGGATACCCGTTTAGATGCGTCAGACATGGCGCGCCACCTCGAAAATTGCCCCAATTCAGCTTAGGCCGGTTCATAGCTCATGCGGGTGAGGCGGATTTGAGCCAGTGTGAAGATCACGGGGATCACTCGGCTATAGTTAGTGGCAATCGCCCGCCAGCCCAAATCAGCGAAGAAATAAGTCCAGATAGCTGGCCCCAGCAGGGCAAATACACTGCGCGTCGCGCTGTAGCGGGCAGCAGAGAGCGCCATTGAGCGAGAGGCAGTTTGCAGCATCACCTGGTTTTGAATTTGGGAAACCGCCAGCGCCCCAGCCTGAGCCGCCTGACTCGCTACTTGATAAGTGGCCACATGAACCGCATACTGTCGCGCCATAAATCGCAAAATCACATTTCGCAACACCGAACTTGCCGCAATGGCGCTACCGCTGATTAGCAGTCCGGCGGGTCGCTGCTGCGAAGGCGGCAAATTCTGCGCCAGCTCGGCCTCAGAGACAGCCTGCTGTAGCTCGCCACTCAGTCTATCCTGCTCAGCTACGGGCAGCTGCTTCCAGGCGCGATTAAGCAAAAACAAGAAAATTTCTGCCTCTAGCTGCTCAGCCGAAAGGCTCTGGGGGTGGGGAATTTTTAAATAGCGACAAACCTGCACCAGCACCTGACGATAGCTAACTTCAGCCGTTTTGCGCTGAAGCACTGTAAAGCCATCTGCTGCCAAAAACTGAAACCGCTGCTCGATTGCGTCAATCCAGATTTCACGCTCTTGGCTTTGCACTGCAATCGGTTCAGGCGTGTAAACGTAGTCTAGTGGATTAAACTTGCGGCGAAACAAAATCTCAGTCAGGGACTGCAACTCCTCATCAGTCGCCAAATCCAACGCCTCTCTCAACTCATCCACAGCGCCCCTTCCTCTTGCTTAAACTGTACGGAGTTAGCCTACGCGGGCATAGCCGACCTCAGCCAACCCACGATTTTGCCCCATCTGCTCTATTTTGCTAATTTTCGCAACCGATCGCAATTGCTTGCCGTGAGCAGTTAGCAAAGCAGCCATTGTCCCATATTCTACTGAATAGCACTGAGATTTAGCTTGAGGCGATACAGCAGGGATAACCGATGCCGGAACATGAGGCGCAATATGAGGCGCAAGTAGATGTGGCGGTCGTGGGGGCAGGGCTAGCGGGACTGGTCTGCGCTCAGCGGCTGCGGCAGGCAGGGCTGCGGGTCATCCTGCTGGAAAAGTCACGCGGGCTGGGGGGTAGACTCGCCACCCGGCGCTTAGCGGGAACCTGTGCTGATCACGGCGTTCGCTGCCTAGAGGTGCAGGGTGCGCTGACCGCGCTGCTGATCCCAAAGCTGGTTGAGCAAAATCTGCTCCAGCCTTGGCTGACTCAGCTGACGGTGGTTGAGGCTGGCCAAGCCCGCTCAGCTCATAGAGCTTGCCATAGCGCCATCAATGGCCTGACTGCCGTTGCCAAGTGGCTGGCTGCTGATTTAGAAATTTGGTCAGGGCAGCGGTTGCAGCAGATCGCTCAAGCTGGAACTCGCTGGCAGCTAACGCTAGAAGCCCAGAACTCAGCCGCCCAGCCACCGCTGCTAGCCAGCGCTGTAGTCATGGCCATCCCAGCGCCGCAGGCGCTGACGCTGCTCGAACCGCTCGCCGCACAATTGCCCGACTTGATTCAGGCCATTCAGGAGGTTGAGTTTGCCCCCTGCCTGACGGTAATTGCCAGCTATACGGCTAGCGCTGAGCTGCCACCGCCAGCCGTCCAGTTTTTGGACGACGCCAATTTGGCCTGGATTAGCCTCGAAAGTTCTAAAGGCCGCGACCCGCAAATCCCAACGCTGATTGTACAAAGCAGCTCGGCCTTTGCAGTGCAGCACCTAGAGAGCAATGATCTCAAATCAGCTGATGGCCTGTTGCTCCACCAGGCCGTCGCAGCGCTCAATTTACCCAGATGGCTTGAGCAACCCGCCGAGCTACAGGTACACCGCTGGCGCTATGGCTTTGTGAGTCAGCCGCTGGCTGCACAATATCTGTCGCAGTCTAAGCCGCTGCCGCTAGTCTGCGCTGGAGATTGGTGTGGGGGTAGCAATATTGAAGCTGCACTGGCTTCGGGTCTAGCAGCCGCAGCCGAGACAATACGGCTACTAGAGAGATCTGCTGAGCCGTTGTTGGAGGTTAGCTCAGCCGAGTTCTCTAGTCTATTGGAGCAAATTGCTCAGCCCTAGTCAGCTTCTAGTCAGCTGCGCCCGTGCTGTTATCCTGACTGTTCTCTTGCTCAGTCTCATCTGAGTCGCCCTGGGCGCTGCCATCGCTGCCGTAGCGTCTGCGGGTGAAGCGTCCTGTATTGGTGCGCTTGCGAAACTTACGGGCATAGGCCAAGTTGCGTAATGCTTTTTCTTTCTTCTGGTTGCGGCGTTTAGCCATGCTTGACCTCAATAGTTCAATGGGAAGTTAGATAGAAAAGAATCTCCAAAAGTCTGCCACCTGCCTTGCAGGCTAGCCACAAAACTTCTGCAAAGCTGCTATTTTAGCATAGCGCCCTCCGTGTCAGCCTTAAAGTCGCGGTCTTAAATTAGCGTTCTCGCCAGTTCGATCGCCTCCGAGCGATTGACGACTTTGCCTTCAGCATGAGCCAGCTGAATTACGGCCAAAAGCTGGCCAATTAACGGCCCCGGCGGCAGGTTGAGCTGCGTGATCAAGTCGCGTCCGGTCAGTAATGCTGAGGGATGAGCGATCGGATCATCAACGGTGAGATAGCGCCGAATTAAAGGCTGAACCACCGCTGGCGGAACTGCTGAGGCCGTTGCCGCCACAGCCAGCGCTGGGAATGCCGCTCCGGCTTGACGAAACAGCTGATATTGCTGGCTGGCGCTGAGTTCGCCTGAAGGCTGGCCAGACTCTTCAGCCCAGCGCCCTAGCTGAGGCAGCAGCGTCACCACTGCCAGTACGGCCTGAATCTCGGCTCGGCTGTACTTTAAGCGCCAAAGCTCTGGCTCAGCAATAGCCGGATCACAGGAGAGCAGCGCCGATAGTTTGGCCAGCTTCAGCCAATTGCGGCTCCCGGCTGGCGGATCTGCCCAATCTGCGCTCAGAGCCAGTGACAAGGACGGCTCTGCTGCGGCCTGATCCATCTGGGCGATGCGCTGGAGTGAATCAGCCGTGGCGTGAGGGAGCCAGCTTGCCAGCAGGCCATCTTGCCAAGCCAGCTGCAAAAACGGCGTGCCTAGGGCTGAGTTGAGCAGGTAGCCCAGCTCAGACTGAATCCGCTCGGCGGCAATTGACGCCAGCAGCTTGGCCAGCTTGCGGATCTGGTTTTGACTGGCTGGCTCAATCTGAAAGCCGAGCTGAGCCGCCTGTCTGTAGGCGCGCAATAGCCGCAGCGGATCTTCTCTCAGGTTTTCAAACTGCACCGTCCGAATCAAACCCAGCTGTAGATCGGCGTAACCTTGGAGCGGATCGAGGATCTGCTGGCTGTGCGGGCTGTAGGCAATTGCATTGACGGTGAAATCGCGGCGATAGAGATCGGCTTCCAGCGAATCGCCCACCTGTGCAGCAAAATCAACCGTCGCGCCCTCAAACACTACCCGCGCAATCTGACGCTCGGCATCTAGCAGCACATAGCCCGCCTGGTAGTGGTTGGCCAGCTGTTTGGCCGTCTGCACCGCGCCTTCTGGCAGCACAAAATCAAGATCCAGATAGTCCGCCTGTCGTCCCAGCAAGGCATCCCGCACGCTGCCGCCCACCAAATAGGCCGCAGGCGGCAGCCATTCCAGGCTAAACGGCCAGTTCTGCGGCGAGAGAGCGGCAGGCATAGCAGATGCTGGGATGGAACAGGCGGCTGAAGGCAATTTGGCTGAGGGCAATTTGGCTGAGGGCAATTTGGGTGAAGGCAATTTGGACAACAATTTGGCAACAGCGGGGGAGAGGGCAAAAACTGGTAAAAACTCAAATTTAACAGGTTGGGACGGCTCTCTGACAAGGCAATTCAGCAATGCTGCTCGACGCTGCTCGACTCAGCCGCCCCCGGTTTGAGTCAAGGTGAGATAGAGTGGCAGAAAAGCGCTGAGTCGAGGCCATGCTGTAGCCTAGGTTTCTGGCTCTAGCCTTGTCCTGAATCTTGTCTCTACCATCAAACCTGCGGAGGAATTCACCATGTGTATTTGCGTGAATTGTGAATATGTAGACCGCTGCTTAACCTACCATGCGGTAGAGCATCAGCACCAGCAGCCACACCTGACCGAAGACCCCAGCTTTGAACCCACCGAGCCTGAAATTAACGTCAATATCCGCCAGCAGGATGACGTAATTGAAATGGAATGGGATGTCGTGGGCTGCCTCAGCTTTGTCCAAAACAGCGGCAAATGGTCGCGGCTGCGTCCCGGTGAGCTAGTTCCCACCTAACGCAGGCTTCTGCTCCATGGCTTTCTGCTTTAATCTAGCCTGTCCTGCCCCAGAAAACCCTGACCTAGCCATTCACAGCCAAACCTGCTGCCAAGCCTGCGGTAGCCCCATGCTCAAGCAGCAATACCAGGCGATGCGAGTGATTGGGCAAGGCGGCTTTGGCCGCACCCTGCTGGCGATTGACCTCCGCCAGCAGCCGGGAACAGCAGAATATTTTTGCGTGATTAAACAGCTGCCCAAATTGCGGGATCAGCTGACTCAAGCCACTTCAGTCGCCGCCTTTGAGCAAGAGGCTAAGCTGCTGCGCCAGCTTGGAGCGCATCCCCAGATTCCGCAGCTGCTTGACCACTTTGCCGACGAGACAGCGCAATATCTGGTGCAGCAGTTTGTGGCAGGCCAAAACCTGGAAGAGCTGCTGGCTGAAGGGCTGTTTACCGAGCTACAGCTGCGCCAGCTATTCGCTGAAATTCTGCCGGTGCTGCGGTTTATCCATCAGCAGCAGGTGATTCACCGCGATCTCAAACCTGCCAATATCATTCGGCGGAGCGACCAACCCAGCGGGATGCCGCAATATTTATTGGTGGATTTTGGGGCGGCCAAAGCCAATGCTGATTCGCGACAGACAGGCACCAGCATTGGCAGCGCGGGCTATGTGGCTCCTGAGCAGGTCATGGGCAAAGCCACCTATGCCAGCGATCTATATAGTTTGGGCGTGACCGCTGTGCATTTGCTGACGGGTCTGCATCCGTTTGATCTCTATTCGGTCAGCGAAGATCGCTGGGTTTGGCGAGAGTTTCTAACTCAGCCCATTAGTCTAGAACTGCGGCGAGTCTTGGACAAGCTGCTACAGCGCCCCACTAGCCAGCGCTACAGCAGCGCTACTCAGGTTTTGCAGGCGCTGAGGCTGGAGTCGGTGGCAGCGGATGAACCTCTGGCTGCGGAGCTAACCCAGCGCTCCGAGCGGATGGCGGCTCAGAGCTGGCGCTGCGTGAAGACTTTGAGCGGGCATCAGGGGGCGGTGACGGCGATTGCGCTCAGTTCTGAGGCTGGGCTGCTGGCTAGCGGCAGCAGTGACAGATCCATTCGGCTCTGGAGCTTGGAGGGTGAACTGCTTCAGGTCTGGCCAGGTCGCTCGTTTCGCTTTGCCCAAGGTCATGCTGATCGGGTGACGGCTCTGGCTTTTAGCCCTAACGGCGAAGTTTTGGTTAGCGGCAGTGCCGACGGCAGCATTAAGCAGTGGGAGCTGCGCCAAGCTCAGCTGTTTAGCAGTCTGCCGGGACAGGGATGGGGAATTTCGACGCTGGCGCTCAGCCCAGTTGCGCCAATTTTGGTCAGCGGCAGTGAAGATGGCTTAATTCAGGTTTGGGATCTAGAGCAAGAGCAACTGCGGGTCAATTTGGTGCAGCTCGATCAGCCCGTGACGGGGCTGGCCTTTAGCCAAACCGGACAGAGTTTCTGGAGCAGCAGCGGGCAGTCAATCTGTCACTGGAATCTGTCAGATCGGCGGCTGTTGACTACGCTCAAAGGCCATGCTGAAGGCGTTAGTGCCATCGCGCTCGATCTCCATTGCAGCCTGATTAGCGGCGGCAATGATCGGCTGCTGAAGCTGTGGAACTTGACGAGCGGCGAACAGCAGAAGGTGATTGCCGCTCACCGCAATCGGATCTCGGCGCTGGCTGTTCACCCCAGCGGCGATCTGTTTGCCAGCAGCAGCGAAGATGGCACTGTCAAGCTCTGGGATCTTTGGACAGGGCGGCGACAGGCTAGCCTGCGGCACGCTTGGGCTGTGGCCGCGATCGGCTTTAGCCCAGATGGCCAGCTCGTCAGCGGCAGCGCCGATGCAACTGTGCGAATTTGGCAGGCGGTTTAGCAACCAATTCGGTGATACTTTGAAGATAGCCAATTTCAGGCTAATCCTCATCACAACGAAGCCGAGCTCAGGCAAACCATGAACTCCAGCTTAATTCTGTCTAATGTTTTAAATCCGCCCATTTTATTCTTCTTTATTGGCTTAGCTGCGGTATTCCTGAAGTCTGATTTAGAAATTCCCCAGCCTATCCCCAAGCTGTTCTCGCTTTATTTGCTGTTTGCGATTGGCTTTAAGGGCGGGCATGAGCTGCATGAAAGCGGCCTCACGCCAGAAATTGCCGTCACGCTCCTCGCAGCCATCATCGTTGCAGCAGTCGTGCCGATCTATTCTTTTTTCATTCTGCGGCTGAAGCTAGATATTTACAACTCAGCCGCAATTGCTGCCACCTACGGCTCAATCAGTGCCGTCACTTTTGTCACAGCCAGCACGTTTTTGACGCGGCTAAACGTGGAATTTGGTGGCCATATGGTGGCTGCCTTGGCGCTGATGGAATCTCCGGCCATCATTGTCGGCCTGCTGCTGGTGCGGATCTTTGCTAACCGTCGCGCCGCCGATGACAGCACCCCAGATGGCAGCGCCCCAGATGGCAGCGCCCCAGATGGCAGCACCCCAAAAGCAGCGTTTTCCTGGAGCGAAGTGCTGCGCGAATCGTTTCTGAATGGCTCCGTGTTTTTGCTGATGGGCAGCCTGCTGGTTGGCCTAGTCACCCGCGATCAGGGCTGGAAAAGCCTACAGCCATTTACCGGAGAGATGTTCTACGGCATCTTAACTTTCTTTCTGCTCGATATGGGCTTGGTGGCTGCAAGGCGCTTTCAAGATTTGCGGAAAGGCGGCAGTTTTTTAATCGGCTTTTCAATTTTGATGCCGGTTGTGAATGCGCTGATCGGAATTTGGATCGCGGCTTTAATCCAAATGTCTGCCGGAAATGCGCTGCTGTTTACCGTACTCTGCGCTAGCGCCTCCTACATTGCCGTGCCTGCCGCCATGCGGATGACGGTTCCAGAAGCAAATCCCAGTCTTTATATCTCGATGGCGTTAGCCCTGACGTTTCCATTTAATATTATTATTGGCATTCCAGTTTACTTTCAGATTATTCAACATTTTTGGCGTTGAGCATTAAAATCACCCTCAGGATAATTCAGTATGCATATGGTCAAACGCCTCGAAATTATCGCATCCTCCCGCGAGATGCATAAAATTCTGGAGCCGCTAGATGAGGCAAAACTCCACTACTCAATCATTCGAGACGTGATCGGCAAAAGCAGCTGGGGCGAAGTGTCCGATGATTCTGACTTTGCCTCAACGACGCTGAGCAATATCTACATTCTGTCATTTTGCACCGAGCAGCAGGTTCAGCCTGTGCTGGAGCGAATTCGCCCAGTGCTGAATAAGTTTGGCGGGGTTTGCTATCTGTCTGATGCCACAGAAATCCAGTCGCTGAAGTAACATATCACGGCTGCGCGAGTCCCAGTAGCGGCCTTGCCTAATCTCTCGTAAAATACTCTTAATATTTCTTAAAATATCTGAGAGAGGAAGATCCATGGGAGAGTACTTAAGTCAGCAGTTGGAGCCGCTAGCGGCCTGGTTTCGCCAGATGAATCTGCCGGAGCCGATTGTGCATTGGGGGCATCCGCTGATGATGGGGATTGTGGTGCTGGTGATG
>CASBQH010000252.1 GCA_949127695.1 Synechococcales cyanobacterium PMM_0073 | reverse complement strand
GTATATATAATGCTGGTAACTGCTAGCTATTGTCAGATTGCAACTTAATCCACAAATCTTAATTCATTAAATTGATTTTGAATCTCCAAAGTAACCGATACAACAGCAGCAAATCTTGCCGCCACCTGCTCAAAAGCATCGATCAGCACTGATAGATCCGGCTGTCCCTCATGCTGCAACGGTCGCAGCAGTTCCTCTTGGACGATTGCCGTCGTCAACACCCGATCCAGAAACTGATGCGCCAGCCGCTCCTCACAGTGAAAAAACAGATATTGCGGCGGCGACAGATCTTTTTCCCACTGCTGCACCGCCCGCTTTGCCGCGCCCATCGCCTGCTCAACGTCCGTTCGCTTCAGCCAGCCCTGAACCTGAGTTCCGGCTCCCGACCAAACCGTATCCGCCACTTTGCTAATCGCCCAACTGCCCAAAATCGCCGCAACAGGTTCCATAGATTTTGCTCACTTCGCCAACAGATTCTCCTTCACCCAGCCGCGAAAGCCAATTTCCGCCGCCACTTCGTCCTGCTGTGCCGCCACCAAAAACCGATACAGATCAGCTTTCTCCAAGCCCGGAAAAGTTGGGCTATGCGTTACTTCAACATACCGTTCGTCGTTCAGCTGAAAGATCCGCCAGATCTGTCCATCAAACCGCCAAAATTCCGGTACGCCCATGCTGGCACAGAGCCGATTTTTGTCAATGTCAGTCTTGCTAATATCCACCTCAACAATCAAATCAGGCGGCGGATCTTGCTTCAGGTCAACCTTGCGTCCGGCCACCTGCGGCTGATTTTGGATGTAGTAAGCGTTATCAGGTTCTGCGCCCCGGTTCAAATCCTCGCGGTCGAGCGTCGTCGATCCCATTGTTTTCAGCTTCAGACCCAGCTCGACAACCAGAATCCGCACAAACAGCTCAATCAACCGTCCCGAAAATTCATGTTCCTCTGAAGGCACTGAAATCTCCAATGTTCCACAATCGTAAGTCAGCCGCGCCCCTCTGGTTTCAGGCAGCGCTGCCAAAATCTGCTGATAGCCCTGCCAAGTCAAGCCATACAGCGTGACTCGCTTTTCGCCAGTCAGCCCCCTCTGAGTCACCTGAGCCTGAGCCGCAATGCCAACCATACGAATGCCTCCAGAAGCCAATGTTTCAGCCTACTGTATTTCCAAATGGGCTGGCAAATCACCGCTCAATCCAGATCATCCGAAAGTGCAGATCAAAACTTAAAGCCCCGGCAGTGACAAAGTGATCACCACCGAGGCTTTAATGGAAGCGCATCACTGAACTACAGCACCGCCACCTCTGGCTTCGCAAATTGCTCCGCTGGCCGACTAGGGATCAGCCCAAACTCCTTAGCAATTCGTCCATGCTCAATCCAGGCCAGCGCAGGCGGCAGTCTCAAAATCACCCGGTGCGCTTGATCTAGCCGTTCGCTCAAAGCGATCCGCACCTGAGGCCGCTTCGTCCAATGCACGTTGGGGCGCAGATGATGCTCCTGGTGATAGCCTTCGTTGCAAAACAGCGCGTTGTACAGCCGCCCGTAGTAGCTAGTTGAGTTCGCGTAGCGGTCTTCGGGTTCGCCGCCAAAATGCTCATAGTAATTTTCAATATGCTCCAGCACCCAGCCCAAATACAGCACCGGCACCAGCAGCAGCAGCGTATATTGCCAGGACAGCAGCAGCAGCGTCCCAAACCCGGCTAAGCAGGCGCAAATCTCTAGCGCTAGCTGTGAGGCTCCGCCCCGTTCGCAGATCTCCCCAAACGAGCCGAGCAGATCGAGCCGAAATGGGCCCAAAAAGCAGTAAGAGAGCATCGACTCATGCTGGCCGTTTTTGCCACCCGCAAAGGTTGAGGTCGGGTCTTGGGTCAGGCCATCCTGCCCAGGCCGATCGTTGGTATAGCGATGGTGGATCAAATGCTCGTGGGTGTAGTGAGTCTGGGGCAGGCCAATATTGATCGAGTTGAGCGCTAGATACAGCCGATTTAGCAGCTCTGACTTAAACCAGGGCGTATGCACAAAGCTGTGGCTAGCCACCAAACCGTTGTACCAAAACAAAAACAGGCAGGGTGGCACAAACAGCAGGTTATGTAACAGCGGACGAGTCTCCCAGCTCGCAGCCAGCCAAAAATTCAGCGCCAGTTGGAAGAGCGTTATCCCGCAGGGAATGCTATCGCGCCAAGAATATCTCCAGATCATCCCGAATCAGCCCTTTAACTATAAATGTGGCGGTTCTCTTCCAAAAAAGCTTGGAATGGACGCTATATTTAGCGCAGACTGAAGCAGATCGGGGCAGGCTTTACCAAAACTTTATATTTGGACATTTCAGCAGGTCAGTGCTAAATCTCGTCAAACCCTCAGCCGCTCTGGGCTTGACCGATTGCCCTATTTGCCAGCAGGATAAATATAGTTCACAGTTCTTCACATTCTTATGGTCGCCGTTCAGTCCGCCCCCAACCTCTCCAATGCTTCGGTCTCCAATCGTCCGCTCTGGCGGCTGGCTTGGCAGCGGATTCAGCAGCGCCCGTTGCAGTACCTGCTCTGCGTGCTGGGAATTGCCCTGGGCGTCGCCATGATGGTCTCCATTGACCTAGCCAATGGCTCAGCTCAGCGCGCCTTCGGCCTTTCCACCGATGCCGTCACCGGACGCACGACCCACCGCATTGTCGCGATTGCCCCCACCGGCGTTGACGAGTCTATTTATAGCGAACTTCGGAGAAAATTCAATAGCGTTCCGGCATCGCCAGTGGTCGAAGGGTTCGTGCTGGCCGAAGCGCTAGATCATCAGCCCTATCGACTGGTGGGGCTAGATCTGTTTGCCGAGTCGCCGTTCCGCAGCTATTTTGGCGAGGCGGAAAGCCGGGGCACAGGCTTTGTCCAGTTCTTGACTGATCCCCATACAGTCGTGCTGTCGGCAGATGTGGCGCAGCAGGCGGGGCTAGAGCTAGGCGATCAAATTCAGCTAGATATTGCCGGACAGCGGCATCCGGTTCGGCTCGTCGGCACCATTGCCACGACCGATCGCACCAATCGGCGCGCCCTCAGCAGCCTGATTTTTGCCGATATTGCCACGGCACAGGAATTGCTCGGCCAGCAGGGCAAGCTCAGCCAGGTAGATCTGATTAGCACCGACGCGCCGCAGCTGGAGGCAATTCGCGCTAGCCTGCCCATGGGGCTAAAGCTGGAAACTGCCGAGGCGCAGAAAAACGCGGTGCAGCAGATGACTGCCGCTTTTGAACTCAACCTGACGGCGCTGAGCCTGCTGGCGCTGGTAGTCGGCATGTTTTTGATCTATAACACCGTCACCTTTAGCGTCATCCAGCGGCGACCCATTTTTGGGATTTTGCGCTGTCTGGGCGTCACCCAAGGCCAGATCTTTACGCTGATTTTGGGCGAGGCAGCAATCTTCAGCGTGATTGGCTCCGGCTTGGGTGTGGGGCTAGGGATTGTTTTGGGTCGCAGCATCGTCGGGCTGATTACTCAAACCATCAACGACTTTTATTTTGTGGTGACGGTGCAGCAGGTGACGCTCTCCAATTTTACGATTATTAAAGGGCTGGTGATTGGGATTGCGGCATCGCTGTTTGCTTCGGCGCTGCCTGCTTTTGAGGCAATGAACACGCCGCCGACTTTGATTTTGCAGCGCTCGACTTTAGAAGGTCGGGTCTTAAAACTCCTGCCCAAGCTGGTTTTGGCCTGGGCGGCTTTGACGGGAGCCGGAGTTTTGCTGTTGCGCTGGCCAGCGGCGGGTCTGGTGGCGGCTTTTACCGGACTGTTTGCGGTCTTGCTGGGTGCAGCGCTCTTGACGCCGCCGCTGATTGCCCTGATTTTGCGCGGGGTTGCGCCTCTCACCTCGCAGCTCGGCATTTTGGGACGGCTGGCTCCGCGCGACATTTTGCGGTCGCTCAGCCGCACTTCGGTGGCGGTGGCGGCGCTGATGGTGGCGGTTTCGGTGATTGTCGGCGTTTCAATTATGGTGGGTTCGTTTCGCGGCACAGTGGTGAGCTGGCTCGATCAAACTCTGCAAGCTGATATTTATGTGTCGCCGCCCACCACCACCGCCAATCGGGTGATTGGCAAGCTCGATCCAGCCGTGGTTGAGGCCGCCAAAATCTGGCCAGGAATTGCCAAAGCCGTCACCTACAATGACGCCGAGGTGCGGGTTATAGAGTACGACAAGCAGGTAAAGCTGATCTCAGCCGACGGCGATGTCTCAAGCGGCAAACGCCCCTATGCCTGGATTCGCCCTGATCTCAAGCCCGATCCCTGGAATGCGCTGGATCGCGGCGAAGGGGTGATCATCTCGGAAGCGCTGCTGCTGCGTCAGGGCATCACCGAGCCGCCCGCCACCATCACGCTGGAGTCGCCGCAGGGCAACCAGAGCTTCCCGGTGCTGGCGGTGTTCTATGACTATTCCTCAGATCGCGGCACAATCATTCTAGATAATGACCTGTATGAGCCACTCTGGCAGGATCAGGGCATTGCCTCATTGGGGCTGTTTGTTGCGCCGGGAGCTGATACAGAAGCGATTGTCAGCCAAATTCGCAGCCAGTTCAAAGGCCGACAAGATCTCTCAGTGCAGTCCAACCAAACGCTGCGCCAAGAGTCGCTGATTATTTTTGACCGCACCTTTGCCATTACCAACGCCCTGCGGCTGCTGGCGGTAATTGTCGCCTTCATTGGCGTCCTCAGTACGCTGATGAGCCTGCAACTAGAGCGCACCCGCGAACTCGGCATTCTGCGCTCCACCGGCATGACGCCGCGCCAGCTGGCTGGCCTGACGCTGCTGGAAACTGGGCTGATGGGCACAATGGCGGGCGTTTTTGCAATGCCGCTGGGCTATGCGCTCGCCTGGATTTTGATCTACGTGATCAACGTCCGCTCCTTTGGCTGGACGCTGCAAATGGCGCTTCAGGGCAAGTATTTTTGGCAGGCGCTGTTGGTGGCGGTGCTGGCCGCGCTGCTGGCAGGCATCTACCCGGCACTGCGGCTGGGCAAGATGAATATCTCAACCGCAATTCGACAGGAGTGAAATTCAGGTTTCAAAGCTAGATTTTTCACCTCCACATCCTTCTCTCTGCTGTGCTAATCTAGAAAAGCTACAAAAATTCCGCACATTCAGGATTTCGGGTGTTTTTGAGCAGGGCAACCTGCCTAGAAATACGCCTGGGTGGAGGATTAACCCGAAAGGAGCTTAATTTCATATGGCAGTTGTTTCGTTGGCTCAGTTATTGGAGTCGGGCGTTCACTTCGGGCACCAAACCCGCCGCTGGAACCCGAAGATGTCTCCCTACATCTACACCGCCCGCAACGGCGTGCATATTATCGATCTGGTGCAGACTGCCCGGTTAATGGAAGAAGCCTACAACTATCTGCGGCTGGCTTCCGAGCAGGGCAAGCGCGTGCTGTTTCTGGGCACGAAGCGGCAGGCAGCAGGCATCATCGCCCAAGAAGCCTTGCGCTGCGGCGCGTTCTATGTCAACCAGCGCTGGCTGGGCGGCATGATGACCAACTGGGCGACGATTAAAACCCGCGTCGAGCGGCTGAAAGAGCTGGAGCGGCGGCAGGACACAGGCGCGCTGGATCTGTTGCCCAAAAAAGAAGCAGCCATGCTGCGGCGCGAGCTAGAGAAGCTGCAAAAGTATCTGGGCGGCATTCGCGGGATGCGGAAAGTGCCCGATATTGTGGTGATTATTGACCAGCGCCGCGAATATAACGCCGTGCAGGAATGCCAGAAGCTGAACGTGCCGATTGTCTCGCTGCTGGACACCAACTGCGATCCCGACACGGTAGATATCCCCATCCCCGCCAACGATGACGCAATTCGCTCCATCAAGCTGATTGTCGGGCGCTTGGCAGATGCAATCTACGAAGGGCGGCATGGCGAGCTAGATGGCGAAGAAGACATCTACGAAGACTACGAAGATATGGGCGAAGAGGGCTACGACGACAGCGAATTTGTGGCCGAAGGGGAAGCCCCAGCCGCCTCGTAGTTTCGTACCAGTCTCGGCGCTGAAGCTCAGCATTAGAGCAAGATCGCTTTAAGCAGAAGATAGTTTTGCTCTAATGCCCCAAACAGCTCAAAATTAAGAGTGGCATCTTGATCTGAAATTAACTGCAATTGAGATTTCAAGCAATGCTGCAACTCACGCAGATTTCTGCAAACTCATCTAGACAGGATTGAAGCAACAATGGCGGACATACCAGCAAAGCTTGTCAAGGAACTGCGAGACAAAACCAACGCAGGATTCGCAGACTGTAAAAAAGCCCTAGAAGCCACAGATGGCGACATCGAAAAAGCCGGAGAGTGGCTGCGGCAGAAAGGCATTACCTCAGCCGAGAAAAAGTCTGGCAAAATTACGGCAGAAGGCTTGGTCGGCAGCTATATTCACACCGGCGGTCGGGTGGGCGTGCTGGTAGAAATCAACTGCCAGACTGACTTTGTGGCGCGCAACGAGGCGTTTCAGGCGCTAGTCAAAGATATCGCCATGCAGATTGCCGCCTGCCCCAACGTTGAATATGTCAGAGCCGAAGATATTCCGGCAGATATCGTCGAGCGCGAAAAAAGCATCGAATCAGGTCGGGACGACTTGGGCAACAAGCCGGAAGCCGTGCGCGAAAAAATCGTTGCAGGCCGAATCGACAAACGCCTGAAAGAGCTGTCGCTGCTTGATCAGCCCTACATCAAAGACCAGAGCATTACGGTGGCCGAATTCGTCAAGCAAAACATTGCCGGACTGGGTGAAAACATCCAGGTGCGGCGGTTTGTCCGCTTTATCATGGGCGAAGGCATCGAAAAGCAAGAGAGCGACTTTGCCGCCGAGGTGGCAGCGCAAACCGGAGCGGTTGCCCCCGTGGCGGCTGAACCAGAGCCTGCCGTTGAACTAGAGCCTGCTGCTGAACCAACACCAGAAGCAAAAGCCAGCGGCAAAAAGAAGTCTAAGAAATAGGCAAGGCTCACAAGGCTGATTACGACGGTAGGTGTTGGATCTTAGATCTAAAACTACCGTCTTTTCATTTGGGCTTTGCTTTGGAGCATTTGCAGCCCCAACTGCTTTGCCGCCGCTTTGGCAAATCAGATCTAAGATTTGAAAGAAGCAGATTTAGAGTCAGGCTATGGCGAGGGCAGTTGGACAAATCGAACAAGAAATTGCCGCGCTAGACCAGACTGTGGTAGCAATGGCTCAAGCTTTCTACGAGACCTATGAGGCTTATCTCACCGCCTTGGGGCAAGCCGTGCGACAGCAGCTCATTCTGGCTGCCTACTACATCTGCACCCACAGCTACCCAGAGCAGTTTACTCAGCTGACGCTCAGCCAGCGCCAAACCTTGCAGCAGGCGCTCAGGCAGCTCGCCCGTCAGGCGCAGAGTCAGCTGCTGAATGCGCTCTATCCGGTTTCGCCGCCCGACGCAGCGCCGAGGCTGTTGCCAGCTGAGTCTGCCGCCAGCTCTGAAGTCACCTCAACGCCAGCAGACTCAACGCATATTGACCTGTTTGCCGTCTTTAATCAAGTCGCTGAGGCGGATATGCCGGGTGAGCAGCCTGAGCAATCTGATCCGGCTTTGGAAGCCGACCAAACAGCTGAAGCTACAGAACCCGATCAGGCACAGCCCTCAGAGCAGCTGCGCCCTAGAGATATCGCCCGCTGGCAGAACCAGCTAGAGTCTGAGATCCTTACGGTGCTGCAAACTGTCTCTCATGCCACCAATCAGGTTTTGCAGCAGACTAAAATTCTGCCCGATCGCCTCCCAGAGCCTATCTTAGAAGTCGCCTCCAGAGCCGATCTCTCCTCTGAAACTGCCTCTGGCCCACCCAACTTAATGAATCTGCTGATTGAAGCCAACGATGACCGATCTGGCGAAGGCGTCACTCAAATTGTGGCGCTACGGTTGCGGCTGGCCGAAATCGAGTTTGGCGATGCAGAAACAGCCAATCAACGCCTGAAAATTCGGCACCTGCTCACCCAGCTCAACAAGCTAGGCCGCGAATATCAGCACCACCAGAAAGAGCGAGCCGTGGCGCAGGCCGAAGCCGCATGGCGCTCTATCTGGTACGAAGAGGTTGACTAGAGATGCTCGACTGGCTGCGACTCCAAAAAGCGCTGAGCGTTGAAGCAGAACGTGGCTTCAACGACTTGCTGGGCAGTCAATACCGCTTCAGCGAATTCCTCAGCTTTAGCCTCAACCAGCCGCCGCCCGCCCTGCCCCAACCCGAACGCCAGCGCCTCCAAACCATCGCCAGCGAGTTTAGTCAATACAGCGACCTCAGCTT
>CASBQH010000251.1 GCA_949127695.1 Synechococcales cyanobacterium PMM_0073 | reverse complement strand
GTCGTGGCGCGCATCCACCTTGGCAAATAGCCGAAACGCATAGGGCGCGAAGTAAGACGGATTGAGGATTGCTTGGTTGGGCTGAGGCTGGAAGGCGGCTTTCGGCCCCGGCAGCAGATAGCGAGAGCTGGGGGTAGCCGTCGAAACCACCGTTGAGAGCTGCCAGAGATCCTCCAGCTTTCGACGCGCCAGCTCCAGATACTGCGGCTGATTCCAGCGGCGGCTGGCCAAAATCAAGGCCGTGATTGCATCAATATCGCCATCGCTGGCAAAATTGGGGTCAATTAGCCCCCAGCTGCCGTCGGGCATTTGCCCCCATTTCCAAGCCCAGAGCTGATCGGTCGCCTTGCCGTCAGGGTTGCGACGCAGCAGGTTGGTTTCTGACCATTGCAGCACGCGCTCAAAGCTGTCCCGGTCGTCAATCCAAACGGCGCGCAGCAGCGCGTAAGCCTGACCTTCTGAGGTGGAGCGGTCGTTGGCCTCGCGGTCGATTACTCTGCCGTCGCCCTGAATAAACCGATCTCGGTAGCGCTGCCAGCTCTGTTGCAGCAGGTCAAGCGACGCCTCGCTGGAGCTGGCTGGGGCTGGCTGAGGCTGGAGTTGAGTCGGCGGCTGAGCTGGGCTTTGTAGCTGAGCGCAGCCGCAGAGGATTCCGGTGATGATCATTAAGATAGGCAGAAACTTGGGTAGATGCATCCAGAACTCCTAGTAACGCTCCCAGGGCGGCTGAAACCCGCGCTGCTGCAAGAAGCCTTCTTCAATTCGCTGCTGCTGCCGGGCTAGCGCCGGATCGGGATGCAGATCCTGCAAGTCTTCCAACCGCTCCAGCGCCCTGAGCCGATAGCCCTGAGCCACTGCCAGATCGATCAAGGCCACCTGCGCGATGCGGCTGTTGGGTTCTAGGCTCAGCACCTGCCCGTACAGGTTTTCTGCGCTGTCGTAGCGCCGCTGCTGGAAGCGAACGCCGCCCAGTGCTGCCAATGCATCCACATTGTTGGGGTCGCGATCTAAGAGCTGCTGGTATGCCGCTCCGGCCTGCCGCAGATCTCCCTGGCTCTGAGCAAATTGCCCCTGCAAAAAGTAGAGGTTGGGGTTGTCGGGGTCACGCGCAATCAGCTGATCGAGATAGTCCTGGGCAGCTACCGGATCACGCTCGGCTAGCACCTGCACATATCGCAGCTGAATCTGGGCGTCGTTTGGCTGGGTTTCCAGCAGCGTCAGGTAAAGCGACTCACGGCTGGCAGCAGGCGGCAGCGCGGCCACCAGGCTAAATAGTTCTGGGGGAGCAATGCTGAGCTGGCCGCTGGGCTGGCTGTTCAACCACTGGTTCAGCACCGCTTCAGCTTCAGCTTCTGAAATCAATCCCGCCTGATATGCCAAGCTTGCCCGACCCAGCGGCTTGGCCAGATCCTGCGGGTTGCGGGCAATCAGCTCGTCGTAGAGCGCCACGGCGTCCGGCAGTCTTCCTTGCAGCTGCCGCACGCCAGCCAAGCCCTGTAGGCTGCTGTTAATCAGCTCTGGCTCAGCCGGATTGCTGGCCAAAATTGCCTCATAGCGACTGGCGCTGCCCGCCAAATCTCCGCGCTGTCGATCAATTTCGGCGCGCAGCAGCTCGCTGTACAATGGCGCAAATTCGCCGTCTCTGGTGTTGGCGCTGGCGGCGGTATAGGTTTGCAGCGATACGTCAGCTCTGGCATAGTTGCCCAGCTGCACATACATTTGAGCAATTCGATAATAGAGACGCGGCTGGTTCAGATTCGCCTGCTCCAGATATTCGTAGTAGGGCAGCAGGGCAGCATCTGGCTGATCCAGCCGCACCAAGGCTCGCGCAATTACCGTCTGCTGGTAGCGGTCGGCGGGCAGTGGTTGCAGGGCGGCTTCTAGCTGGTCACGCAGAGCAACGCTAGAAATCATCCCCTGCTCGTATTGCAATACAGCCTGAGCAATTTGCAGACTGCGATCGTTCGGCTGCTGCTGCAACAGCTGGCTGTAGATTTCCAGGGCATAGGCTCTAGCTGCGGGCTGCGGAAATCCGCTCAGCACATCCGCAATTTCCTTGCCAATTGCCACCGTCAGATAATCCTGCTCCTGGGTCAGCACCTCCTTAAACAGCGGAATTGCCTGGTCGGTATAGCGATCGTCGCTGCTGTAGCGGCCTATGGCAATCAGCGATCGCGATATGATCATTCGCGAATCGCGCCGTCCTCGCAGCGGATCGAGCACCTCTAGCCCCGCGTCAGATTGACCCACTGCGGCATAGGCAATCGCCAGTTCAGCTCGCTGCCGAATCGTTGTGCCATCTAGCTCGGTGGACTGCGCCAGCTCGCGCTCCAGCAGCGTCACGGCCTGCTCAGGCTGGCCAGTTTCTCGCAGCACAACAGCATAGGCTGTGGCAGCACCGCCGGTCATTTGGCCGCCGGTGGCCTGATAGCGGCGAAACAGATCAAGGCTGGTTTCATAGTCGCCGCTGTAGGCATAGACCTGAGCCGCACCCACCAGCAGATCCGGCGTGGGACTGTCGCGCAACAAGATTTCATAGTCAGCAATCGCCGCCTCAAATCGCCCCTGGTAGCCGTAGAGCAAGGCGCGTTGAGCCAGCGCCTCGCGGTTGTCCGGTTCGAGTTCTAGCAGCTGATCCAGCGCTGCAATGCCGCGAGCCTGCCACTCGATCCGAAAGCCGCCCAATAGCCCCAAGCTTTGCAGCGCCATGCGGTTGTTGGGGTCGAGCGCCAGCACCTGCTCATAGGCCGCAAACGCCTCGTCAATCCGTCCGGCGCGGCGGTAGGCAATGGCCAGCCCCAGTCTGGCTTCTACTGAATTGGGGTTGCTGCGAATTGCCGCTTGAAACAGCGGAATCGATTGATCGACCAGCCCCTGATTTAGCAGACTGTCGCCCTCCTGGAGCGCCGACTGCGCCAAGGCGGGTTGTGCCAGAGGTAAGCTCAGCAGCAAAGCGAGCGGTGTGGCTTGCAGCAGAGCCAGCAGGCTACCCAACCCTCTGCGTAATCTAAATTGATTCAGCAGTTGATTCAGCATCATTGCGCCCTCCGAGGAATCAGGTCAAAGTCAGTCCGAATCCGGAAGCCTGCAATGGTTTCTGAGAATTCATCCAGCGCCTGAAATGTGACGCCCAGCCGCAGAAAATCGAGGATGCGGAAGTCGTAGAAGGCTTCCCAAGCGTCGGGGTTGTCGCCGTCGCGCAGGCGGTTGCTGGAGAGCAGTCGCCCATAGCCCAATCCCAGTCGGTCGTCCTGCATGAACAGATCGAGCAGGTTGACGCCAAGGCTGTAAGTCGTGCCGCCTTCTCCCACATCTCGGTTCTCGTACCAGCCGTAGCGGGCAAACAGCCCCAGATTGATCTCTGGAATAAAATACTCGGCGTTAAGGCCATAGCCATCTTCTCGGTCGCCGTCGCGCAGCCCAAAATCGTCATTGCTGCGCCGCAGCCCAAAGATTTCCTCAGCCCCCGTATTGGCTCCAGAATCCGTGCTGGTAATATATGTGCCGCGCAAAATCAAATTGCCCAGCCTGCCGCCGATTTCGCCTGCAAAGCCGTTAAGGTCAAAGTCGCTGATGCTGCGATCTGATGAAAACACCGCAGCTTTAACTTCCAGCTCATCAATGATTGTCCAGTTTACGACTGCGCCTTGGCGCGAGGCCAACCCGGCGGATGAGAGCGCCGGATTGGTGGCAAACACTGGGTTGAAAAACTGCGTTGCGGAGTCTTTGGCAAAGCTGTTGCGATCAAAATAAGAAGTCAGGTCGATTTGACCCACAATTAGGCGCAGATTTGGATAGTCGGGCAGTGAAGCCGCCAGATAGAGTTCGTTGATCGACAGTCCATCGTCTGAGCCGTTGCCCGCCTCTTCGCTAAAGATCTCGCCGTCGGTGAAGTCAATGCTGCCGCCGACTTGCAGCTCTGGCAAAATTGGATAGACGCCCGTCACCCGCAGCCTTGCCGAGCCTTCGCCGCCCTGATATAAATACACACCCTGCAAACTCAGCGAAGGTGGCGTCAGCGGTCGGCGTGAGCGGCCTTCTGGGCGGCTGGCATCAGCTGGATCGATCTCCAGATCAGCTGCCTGTCCAATTTGAGCGGACGGTGCTGGACTAGAAGCCGTTGGCTCTGGTGCCGCTTGATCAGGTAAACCTTGGCTATCTGAACTACCTGGCGAATTGGGCGCAGCAGGCGGAGCAGGAAACAGCGGGGCTGTGCTAGGACTTTGCACCAAGACCGACCTTGAACTAGCGCGGGGTGGAATCGCCAGATCGAGCGGCGGATTAAACAGAAACGGCTCGCTGGGGTTGCAGTCAGCCAGACATTCGCTTGCGCTCACCGTCACCTCAGGCTTGACTTCAGCCGCAGCGATTACCTCAGCCGCAGCAAGTTCAGGCGTAAGTTCAGGTGCAAGTTCAGCAGAAACAACTCCTGGTGCGGCTAGCTGAGGTTTTAATCCCAAATCCGCAGAAACTTTAGGTGGAACGATCTCTGGTTGGGCAGGCTGGGCAATCGCTGGAGTACCGATTGTGGCCAGCCCCAGGCAGATCATCCAAGGGCTTAGCGTCATCCAACCGCTTGGGGAAACGGTTTTAGATAGACTGGACATGATTACTCTCAAAATAATGGGGGTGAATGCTTTGACCGACAGCTCTGGCCAGCGGCCTGCGCCGATGAGTCTCAGACTGTCTTTTCAGCAAGACCAGCAACAGGGCTAGATGCTTCATTAAAGGCTGACTTTCTCAGGTTCTTCGAGGAATCTACTCTAAGTTGATTGAAAATTGATTGAAGCTTAAACCAGACTAAGCTGAGCTAAAGAATCAAAGGATCTCCCTGTTTCTACCTTTCATAGATTGCTGACCATGCTGTTGCACCATTTGCGCTACATCTTCTTCCAACTCACTGCTGACTTAATCCAACTGGGGTCTAGCCGATTGTTCAACCGCTCTCGGTGGCGCATTATCTCAATTGGCTTGCTGCTCTGCATAGCGGGCTGTCAGGCAACTCCGGCTTGGATGAGTCCAAGGCTTGACTCAGCGCCTGTTGCCCTGTCAATTCTGCAAATCGACCCGGCTACAGGCGGTCGCTATACGGTTTCAGGAACTGCCGCCTTGCCTAACGCCACCCAGCTCACCGTCAGCGCAATTCGCTCTCTTGATCCGGCTAGCCCAAGCTATGCCATTCTCGACCGGCAGATAGCAGCCGTGAGAGATAGCCGCTGGGAGGCTCAGCTAAATCTATGGCAACCTTCAGAGTCTGGGCAGCTTCAGGAAGGCTGGCAGAGTCGCTCAGCAATCCGTCCAGATGCCGTTCCAGCTCCGACTGTGACCTTTTTGGTGACATTAGATCCACCCCATCAGCTCCCTCAGCTCAGCTCGCGGCCAATTGATGCTCAGTTGAGCCGATACAACGCAGACGGAGAGCTTTATTTGCAGGCCAGCAAAGACCTGACCGTTCCGCCGCCTCGCAGCCAGACTCTGTCCAGTCCGACCAGTTCGACTCTAGGCGCTCCCAAACCCATTGCTGTCCCGGTTGTTCTGCCGAGTCCAGATGCCTCAGCCCTAGATGCTGCGCCCCAATCGATCGATCAACCGCTTGCCCCTAATGCTTCGTTTCGCTGAAGATTCGCGAGAGATTTAAGCGGAAGGCTCAAAAGATGTGGTCTGATGCTCAGTTCGCAGAGCCTCTGCCACGGCATGGGTTCTGATCGGCAGCGGCTCTTCCTGCAAAAATCGCTCTAACCCAGCTGCTTGGAGCCGAGTCGGTGAAAATTTTAAAGTTTCAATCAGGCTCTCTTGCTCGCTCAGCTGCTGCTGCAAAGCCGAAAGCTGCTCGGCAGATTTCCCCAGCTTTCGCGATGACTGATACCAGCTCATCACAGCTAGGTTGGTCACGCCTGCACCAATGCTCAAGGCTAGCGCCAAGCTAAGGTAGCTCCCGGCTAGCTCCTTAAACTGCCCTGTAAACACCGGTCGTCCTTCTACCTGAATCAGGACAGGCTTTGAGCCGAGTATCGCCAATGGCAAAGTTGCGGCTGCAAATACCGTGCCTGACAGCAAAGCTGAAGCCACTAGATGTTTGAAAAAACTCATATGGTTCCCCTACGTAATGGATGACCTGACTCACGCTCAAATCTAAACGGATAGACCTAGCCGTTGGCTGAAATTAGAGGAAGTTAGATTTTTGCCATTTTTCCAACCGGAAAAACACTGAGATTCACAAGATAAGGAACAATCTGCGTGAGTTAAGCAAGTATTCAGAACTGGGTCTAGTCTGCGTGGTTCAACGTAAAGATACTACCAAAATATGGGGGTTTATGTAAATATTTCGTAAAGTTATCGAATTTCCGGGGTCGGCATATTGGCTAAAAGCTAATAAAATCGACGGTTTCAACGGAAAAATCGAATTGCCTGCGGGGGGTCTAGCCCATCTTGTCAATGTTTTTACGGAGATCTGCATTCAGCGTTATTTCTGATGCGATCATCCTCAAATTAACTCTCCAAAAAATTAAAAATACTTCATAAAAACTCTGCATCTTTATAGAAATACCTAAGATCTCTTACGTTGAAAAACGATTAGAGTGAAATGACTCTAGCTGACTTGTCACCTATGACCTATGACTGGCTGACCTCTAGCCACCTCACCTCTAGCCACCTCACAATGATGGCGCTGCTGCTGGGCTTTGCTGTTGCACATAGCGGCTTGGCGGCGCTGCGACCGCGAGCCGAGCAGCAAATGGGGGCACGCCTCTATCGCGTTCTGTTTGCCCTAGTCAGCATCCCGTTTGCCACCGTGCTAATTGTCTATTTCATTCAGCATCGCTATGACGGGCTGCGGCTGTGGAATTTGCAAGGCTTGCCCGGTCTAGAGCCGCTGATCTGGAGCCTGTCAGCGATCTCTTTCATCTTTCTCTATCCAGCCACTTTTAATTTGCTGGAGATTGCGGCGATTCAAAAGCCGGAGGTGCATCTCTATGAAGCCGGAATCATTCGAATCACGCGACATCCTCAGATGGTCGGACAGGTGATCTGGTGCATTGCTCATTGCCTCTGGGTAGGGACGAGCTTTATGCTCCTGACCTCGGCAGGCTTGATCCTGCATCATCTATTTGCCGTCTGGCATGGTGATCGTCGCCTGCGCGCCCGCTACGGCGAATCCTTTGAAATCTTGAAATCGCAAACTTCTGTGCTGCCGTTTTTAGCCATCCTCCAAAAGCGTCAAATCCTGAAGCTGCAAGAGTTTCTCCGGCCTTCCTATGCTGGGATCGCCATATTTGTGCTGGTTTTTTGGTGGGCACATCCAGTTTTGATCAGTGCGTCAAGCCGCCTAGGCTGGTAGCATGATCCCAAAGCCAGCATTAAGCATTCCAAACTGGGAATGAGAGGTGCAATGACACTAACAGTTCAGCAATCAAATTTTAAATCCGAAGTTTTAGAATCTTCTACGCCCGTTTTAGTCAGCTTTTGGGCACCTTGGTGCGGTATCTGTCGGTTAACTCGGCCAATGCTAGACAGCCTCCAGGCTGAGTGGGGAAATCAGATTAAGCTCGTGCAGATCAATGCAGATGAAAATCTGACGCTCTCCAGCAGCTATCGAATTACCAGCCTGCCCACCATAATTTTATTTGACCGGGGGAAACCGCTCTGTCGGCTCGACCAATTTAAAGAGCGCGATGACTTTCGGCGAGCGGCGGCTGAACTACAGACAGCGCTGAATCAGGTGATCTCGCTGTATAGTTGCTCAGCATAGTTGCTCGGCATAGTTGCTCGGCATAGCTATTCAAAAAAGCCGCTCAGCCTAAAACACCAAGTCAAGCCCCAGATCGCAGAGCGCTAGGCTGTAAAGAATGCCCTGACTCGCGCTCCAGGTGGCAATCCAGAGCTGCTGTTGCTTTTGCCAGAGCGTCAGCGCGGTAATTTGGCCTGGGCAGGTGAGCTGCCCAATCTGCTGGCCGATCTGATCTAAGAAAACCACCGTTCCGCCTGCTTCAGCCAGAATGTAGCCCCATTGGGCAGCCACCAAAAACTGCGGAGAAATTTCGACCCAGAGCCGTTTAATTCGATAGGGTTTGAGGTCGAGCAGCAGCACAGTGCCGGGGCGGTCATCTGTGGCCAGCAGGCGATAGGGGGTTGGCGTCAGGCTAATTTGCCGCAGATTGAGCGGTAGGCTAAAGCTGCCGAGCTGATCGCCGCGCCGCGTTAGCAGATCGACGGTGACGCCTGCGCTCTGCGAAGCCTGCCAAAACAGCGCTAAATGCCGATTATCTAGCGCCAGCATTTCTAGCCATGCGTCGCCTGTTACAGCCACTGAGTCTGGTGCAATTAGGCCGCTGCGGGCATTTGGGAGCTGCTGGAATCTGAGCTGCCGCGAGGGTTGGGTCAAGTCAAGCCTTGCGATCCAGTCGCCCTGTGGGGCAATTGCCACCGCTTGATTCGCCTCCCAGCTGAAAATGTGTTGCAGCGTGCGATCAGGCTGGCTCAACAGCCCCAGCGAGCGCTGCATGACCACAAAGCAGCCCTGAGGCCGAATCAGAAGCTGCTGAGCTGGCTCGGATATAGCACTCTGGGGTAGCCAGTCTAGCTGGCTGGCTGATCGCTTCACCCAGCAGCTCAGTTGGCTGGCGCTTGCCTGCCAGAGATAGTAGTCGGCTAAATCACCCGCTAGCCTGCTTGCTGCTTGCGCTAATTGCTTTAGCTCAACTGGCGCAAACTGACATTTGGCAGGAGCCTCAACTGTAAAAAATAGCGGTAGCGCTTTAGCCTGGATCTCCTCAACCTGGGGTAATTCTGCGGCGCGGGCTAAGCGGACGGCCTCCAGCATTGCGGCTGCCGAACGAAATCGGCGTCCAGGCAGCTTTTGTAGCGCTTTGGCAACAATCGGCTGCCAGATTGCCGACAGGCTCTCAGGCATTTGCAGCGGACGGTTAAGATGCGCTGACATTAGCTCAGCCGGAGTCCCCGAAAACGGACGATAGCCCGCAATTAGCTCAAACAGCAGAATGCCCACTGAATAGAGATCAGAGGCCGCAGAATACTGACCGTAAAACCGCTCTGGAGCCATATAGGCTGGCGAGCCAGTTGCCCCTTCCTGCGCCTTCATTTCCTGGCTGAGTCGGGCAATTCCAAAGTCAGAAATTCGAGCTGTCCAACCCTGCGGCTGGAGCTGCACCAAAATATTTTCAGGCTTAATATCACAATGCACAATGCCGCGACTGTGGGCATGTTCTAGCCCCGCCAGCAGGTCTTCAATCAGGCTCACAGCATAGGGCAAACTGAGCCGATAGTCTTCTGGCATCAGCCCGCGCAGCGTGCCGCCTTCACAGTAGTCCATCACCAGATAGCGCCCGGTGGAAGTATGCTCCAGCGCCCGACAGCTGACAATATTGGGATGCCGCAAGCTCAGCAAAAACCGCAGCTCTCGCAAGAATTTGTGGGTTGGGAACCGATCTTGCTCTAGGTTTTTTAGCGCCACCAGCTGCCCGGTTGGACGATGCAGCGCGCAAAAGACTTGGCCAAACTGCCCCTGCCCCACCAGACCCAGCAGCCGATACTTGGAACGCCTGAGTTCAGCTCTGGCCGGATGTCGCATGAGGCATATTGAAGTTAGCTAGCTGTCATCAGCAGAGTCAATCGCAAAACTGACTCATAATTGCATCGTGATCTAGGGTAGCAATCATCGTTTCGACTGGCTCTAGCCGAGCGCTAAGACCTAGCAAAAACCGATTGCAGTCTGCCCCCATCGATTCACAGCTGGTCTGTACGCAGTGTAGATCTTTTCCGGTCAGCTGGCTGAAAAAAGCGGAGAGCACGCCAGCTTCTAGGTGGCAAACCGGCTGATTTTGGTGAGGAGCCAGCCGCGCAAAGGCCGAGTTCCAGCCTTTAATAATCAAAAAGCCCTGCTGCTGATAGCTCTGGTCTAGCTCAATTTTTCCCCAGCCATGCGCCATCCAGCATTCTTGCAGCGCCTGCAAAAACTCGATCATTGGCAGCTCGGCAATGGGCTGACTGTAGTAGCCAGAGACCTGCTCACAGAAGCGAGTATAAAAGCTCTTGCCCCACCATTTGCCGCAGTTGAACAGCACCAGACTCGCAGCCTGTCCAGTCTCAGTCTGAAGTCCTGAATAGATCGCCTGAATCAGGGTTTCAGGAATTGCCAGCAGCCGGTCGCCCTGACGGTTTTCTAAAAGCCCAACTTCTAAGTCGCCCCGCAGGTAGACATCAGGCGCAAAGAAGTTTCCCGGAATTCGATTGTTAATCAGCAGGTCGGCGACAGAAATCATAGCGCTAAAAAGTTAAAGGCAAAACTATGTGAGAAATTCGGTTGAACCACTATCGGCGAGCGGGCTGTGAGAGCAGCCCATCCTGAGCCAGAGACAAACTGGGACTCAGATAGCTCATCTGCTTGGACGTCAGCGCCTTGGAGAGCTGCTGGTTGAGCAAGCGATAGAGCTTGCCGTCAATTGCCTTGGTTTCGTAGGCGCTAGAGAGTGGCTTCACCCAGTCTAAAAACCGATGCTGCACAATTGTTTCGTCGTTGACCAGCAGGCTGAGCGCCGCGTAACGCAGCATCAGCAGCGCGTTTTTCAAGCAGCGCTCTAGGGTTTCTTGGCGCTCTTGGGGAAATTCAGTCTGAAGCTGCTCTGCGACAGCCTGCATGATTTCCAGCTCGCGATCCCGCAGGTTGCGGTAAGTGTCGAGCCGGTCTGGCATCGAAGCGACATATTGACCGATCAGCTTGATCTCATCAGGTTTGAGGTAGCGATTTTCGGCTTCATC
>CASBQH010000250.1 GCA_949127695.1 Synechococcales cyanobacterium PMM_0073 | reverse complement strand
GGGCTACTCGCCATGGCCATGCTGCGGCAACCTGAAGCCACCGATTTTCTGCTGTCGCTGGTGGCGCAGGCTCCGCTGCCCGATATGCAGGCGGCTGTAGCGGCCTTAGGCATCTACACCGAAGACCGGGCGCTAGCCGCCAAAATTCAGGCGCTGCTGGCCGAGCGGGCTTAGCATTGCTGACCAAATTGCCGCCAGCGCGACAGAATAGAAATCATCAGGAAATCTAGCGATTGGATCAGACTCTCCTGAATCAGGCTGATTGCGGATGAATCACATAGAAAGCCGCGAGTTGAGGCGTGAGGGGGACTCCCAGAATTGGCACTTCCATCTTTTAACTTTAGAGCTATCATCTCTTCGAGCGGTTCGCTCCGCCAGCTATTCTAAGCCGGTTTAAGCCAGTTTCAAGCCAGATTAAGAAGCCAGAGGTTGCAGAGAAATGGGGCGATTTGAGAACGTACCGGAGCAAATGCCAGGGCAAAACGGCCTGTCGCGTCCGGCGGAGGAGCAGTCAGCCGAAATGCTGCTGCGCTCAGTCACGCAAGATTTGCGGAGCCTCCAGCAAGATTTGCTCACCCATCTAAACCAAGATGTCAGCCGTCTTCAGGCCGAAAAAACGCGCTTGGCGCAAGAGATTGAACAGCTCCAGAGCCAGCAGCAGGCACTTCAGTCGCAGCAGAGCGTGGAGCTATCCCGACAGCAGCTCGCTCAGCAGCAGGCTTGGGCCAAGCAGCTCGCCCTGGTGCTGGCCAACCACCTCCAGACGGCCTTGAATGAGCGACTGAACCAAACCTTAGGCGCACCTCAGCTTTCGGGTAGTTCGTCCGAGCCGCCGCATCAGGTCATGGCTTCGCTGGATGACACGGTGAACCGCAGCTTTGCCTCCCTGCGTCACGATATCAACAGCTATCAAAGCTCATTAGGCCAGCAGCTAGAGCGGATGCATACGATGGGTCAGCAGGGTGAGGCGATCTTGGAGGTGCTGGTGAAGCGGCTGAGCCAGCAGCTTCAGATGGAAGCAGGTCGCGGCGGCAGTTCTGATCAGCTGCGCTCGTCCTTTCATGCCTCTCCTCGCGAGATTGCGCCCGCTAGCAACCCGGCCATCGCTCCTGGCGCTTTGCCCAAGGCATTTTCTCCCGCTGGCTTTACGCCCGCACCCGCACCCACACCCGAGCGGCTAGATCACCCGGCTCGTTCTTCGGCACAGCCCACGAGCTGGACAGATGCCCTGAAAGCCTCGGCCAGCCAGACTGCTCAGGTAAATGCGCCACCGATCGAGTTTGGTGGCCTAGAGGCGACAGAATTTGACCTAGAATCTGACTCAGAAACCGCTGGTAGCGCCTCAGACGAGCTACTTGATCCAGCGGAGTCTGCCGAGCAGCAGGCGGCTCGTCCGGGACGGCGGCGGGTGAGTCTCAAGCAGGGACTCGGCTTTGTGCTGCTCTCGACGCTGGCAATGGCGCTGCACTATGTGGGCGTGGGCGTTTTGGGCAATGCCAGCCAGCTGTTTGGCCAAACGGCCATCGGGGGCTATCTCAGCCTAAGCGGGTTTAGCAATGCCGCGCTGCTGCTCTGGGTGCGGATGCTGGTGGTTGTGCCGGTAATGATCTGGCTCTCTAGCCAAATCCACCCTTCTACGCTGCGCGACCTGCGTACCTTAACAACTTCTGGCGATCGGCGTGGGCTGTGGGGCATATTGGTCAGCGGCGTTTTTCTGTTTTTGTCGCAGGTGCTGCTCTATTTAGCCATTGGCAAGATTGGGCCGGGTGCGGCAATTGCGACGCTGTTTATCTATCCGGTGGGGGCGCTGCTGCTGAACTGGATGCTGTTTGCCGAAAAGATCACCCTAAATCGGCTGGGCGTGATACTGGCGATTCTGCTGGGCGTGGGGCTGACCGTTTCGCCGCTGCTGGCAGCAGAGTCGGGCGGCATTTTGGGCGCTTTACTGGCGGCGCTGGCCTTCACGTTCTACCTCACTTCAATGCAGCTGACGGCTCGCAAGCTGCATCCGGTGCCGGTGAGTCTGGTGCAGTTTGCCAGCATGTTTGTGCTCAGCAGCCTCAGCCTGATTGGGATGGGGATCAGCGGCAGCGTCAACTGGCCGGGACTGCTGCTGGGCGGCACAATTTTAGGCTTGCTCACCATTGGCAGCTATCTGCTCAACCATTTTGGCGTGCGGGCAATTGGCGCGGCGCGTTCGGCCATTATTGCTTCGAGCACTCCGGCACTCACGGCGCTGCTGGGCTTCTTTTTAGTACCAGGAGCGCTGACGACGCTGAGCATGATGCAAATTGCCGGGATTTTGCTGGTAACGCTGGGCGGAACGGCTTTAGGCTTAGAGCGGATGCTGCTGCAAAACAAGGCGGTACGTCAGGCGAAGCTGCGTGAGCAGGAGCTAGCGGAAGCAGGCGAAGAATCGTGAACTAGCCAACGGACTTAGGATTTCGATAAATTGACCAAATTCAATCGGCATAGTTTTGCGATCATATGTGACCAGCACTCTGTTATCCCGTGCGGCAATGGCTAAAACTCCTAGATCTTTTATTCCTTCAAGTCTTGCTTCGTTAGCTGACTGAAAGTTTAGCTTAGGCTGCCTGCGGATTGTCCCAGTCACAATCGCCTGTCTGAGATCAGCATCCGCCTGAAAATGAATAAACAACTGAATCAAGCGAGATGCGAGTTCCTTCAATCCGATATCCCGCATTTCGTTGTTCAATATACGATTTCGCTAAAATAGGAGCTAGTGTCATAGAGTATTAGCCTGCTCGTTATTTAGATTTTATAGGGAGCCACCTTGCTTGAATGCTCAATTTGACAACTCTCAATGTGGGGACACCATATCAAACATCTTTGGCAATGATTCCTGAATGAATGCTACTTTCCCCGTCACTCCACAAAACTTGCTGAACAATCGAGCAGATTGTCCAGTTTGCACCTGTCTTAGCTAGGCCAAACTCATAAATACAATGGGTGTTTAGAACCTGCCCAGATTTATTTTTGCGGTATATTATCGTTGATACAGTTGCTTTGGCTTCCGTGTCATTCACTTTAATTTCAATATTGCCTGAGAGATGGTGGGTCAACAAATCATTGAGCGCAGACTTTCTCGTTTCGACAAAACGCTCCCTAGTGCAGCGTCAGTCCTTGATTTTAGGGTAAACAGAAATGAGTTTGCATCGAGCATCTCCGACCTTCATCTGCCAATCTACGCCGCGCTGAGTGCTGTTGATGTCTGTTGACCAAGC
>CASBQH010000249.1 GCA_949127695.1 Synechococcales cyanobacterium PMM_0073 | reverse complement strand
GCTCTTGCAGAGCACGACGCATCGGCTCCAGTCGGCCACTCAACATTGCCATCTGCTGCGCCAAAAGCTGATCACGCTCGACCCGGCGGCAGTTCTGAATCGGGGCTATGCGATTCTGCGTCAGGAGAATGGCGCGGTGGTGCGCTCGGCGGCGGCGCTGGCTGTGGGGCAAGAGCTAACGCTACAGCTAGCAGCGGGCGAGGCTAGAGTGAAAGTGCTGGCAGCGGATGGTTCTGATCGGCCTGCTCAGCCTCAGCCCGCTGCAAACGGATTAAAGCCTGATGAGTCAGAGCAATCAGTTCGGTATTCTATTCATTGACTATGGCTAAAGCAAATCAAAATTTAGGTGACGCTGCTGCAACCCGTGTGCCATCTGACTGGAACTATGAGGCGACCGTCAGCGAGGTTGAAACGATCATTAACCAAATTGAGCTGGGCGAGCTAGAGCTAGCGGATGTGTTCCAGCAGTTTTCGGCTGCTGTGGAGCGACTGCGGCAGTGCGAGAGCTTTCTAAGTCGCCAGCAGCAGCAGGTGGATTTGCTGATTGAGACCTTGCTGGATGAGCCGGAAGCCTCTTAGCCTGCCTCAGCGAATCGGATCATGCACTGTCACCAGCTTCGTGCCATCTGGAAAGGTAGCCTCCACCTGCACTTCTGGGATCATTTCGGGGATACCTGCCATCACGTCGTCGCGGCTGAGCAATGTGGTGCCATAGCTCATTAAATCAGCGACCGTGCGGCCTTCTCGCGCTCCTTCCAAAATGGCGGCGGAAAGATAGGCAATCGCTTCGGGGTGGTTGAGCTTTAGCCCTTTGGCTTTGCGCCGTTCGGCCAATAGCGCCGCCGTAAAGATTAGCAGCTTGTCTTTTTCTTGGGGGGTCAGTTGCATCTATAAGCACCGCTCAAAACCGCTTCCTGATGATACAGCAGCTTTGAAATAATCCGCGTTAGCGAGCTGACTTAAAACTGGGGCGCTAGGATTCGAACCTAGGGATGGCGAGACCAAAACCCGCTGCCTTACCACTTGGCGACGCCCCATTGCGTTTACCTCGTTTATTATAGCAATCATGCGGCTGATTATGTCAAGATTTTCTCTAGCTTCAGCGCTGACTTCGGCGCTTGATCTGACAATGGGCAACATGGTAAAACTGAACCTCTAGTAGAACATATGTCCGTGCCGCCATTTGCCTCCTCCTCACTTGATATGGTCTCCCAGCTTAGCTCGCCCGCAGCGGCACTCAAGCATTATTTTGGCTACGATAGCTTTCGCCCAGGGCAGCAAGAAATTGTCGAAGCCGTGCTGCAAAACCAGGACTTGCTGGTGATTATGCCCACTGGCGGCGGCAAGTCGCTCTGCTACCAGCTGCCCGCGCTGCTCAAACCGGGCTTAACGATTGTGGTATCGCCGCTGATTGCGCTGATGCAGGATCAGGTGCAGGCGCTGCAAGATAACGGCATTGGCGCGACGTTTCTCAACAGCACGATCAATGGCGCTGAAGTGCGGCAGCGCACCGACAAGATTCTCGACGGCAAAATTAAGCTGCTTTACGTCGCCCCAGAGCGGATGATGTCAGAGTCGTTTATTTATTTCATGGATCGAGTGGCCGAAGAGATTGGCATCTCAACTCTAGCAATCGACGAAGCCCACTGCGTTTCAGACTGGGGGCATGACTTTCGGCCTGAGTACCGCCAGCTGCGCCAAATCCGCCAGCGCTACTCGACTGTGCCCGTGACTGCGCTGACGGCCACCGCCACCACCCGCGTCCGCCAAGACATCATGGATCAGCTCGCCCTGAAGCAGCCGCTGATTCATGTAGCCAGCTTTAATCGCCCAAATCTGCACTACGAAGTCCGCCCGAAGCCGAAGCAGGCAGCTCAGGAGCTAGTGCGCTACGTGAAGCAGCAGCCCGGATCTGGAATTATCTACTGCCTCAGCCGCAAAAAGGTGGAAGATCTGACGCAGCGGCTCCAGACGGCGGGGGTAGATGCCCTGCCCTATCACGCCGGACTCAGCGACCCGGTGCGGCAGGTGAACCAAACCCGGTTTATCCGCGACGACGTGCGGGTGATGGTGGCGACGATTGCCTTTGGTATGGGCATCAACAAGCCTGACGTGCGGTTTGTGGTGCATTATGACCTGCCGCGCAACCTGGAAGGCTATTACCAAGAGTCGGGGCGCGCCGGACGCGATGGCGAGCCTGCCAACTGCCTGCTGCTGTTTAGCTACGGCGATATTGGCACGATCAATTTTTTAATTGATCAGAAAATTCACCCCGTCACCGGCGAGCCGCTGGAGCAAGAGCAGCAGATTGCCCGTCAGCAATTGCGGCAGGTGATTGACTATGCTGAAGGGATAGAATGCCGCCGCAAGATTCAAATTGGCTACTTTGGCGAGCGGTTTGACGGCAACTGCGCCAACTGCGACAACTGCCTCAGCCCGCGCCTGCTGCAAGACTGGACAGTTGAGGCGCAGAAGTTTCTCTCCTGCGTAGCGCGGGTGCAGGAGCGCTTTGGCCTCAGCTATATCGTAGACGTGCTGCGCGGCTCCAAAGACAAGCGAATTCTGGCCAACCGTCATGACCAGATTTCCACCTACAATATTGGCCGCGACCACAGCGCCGAGGACTGGCGGACGCTGGGGCGATCCATGCTGCATCAGGGTCTAATCGACGAAACCAACGACGGCTACTCGGTCTTGAAGCTGAACGCACTGAGCTGGGAGGTGTTGCGGAAGCAGCGTCAGGTGGAAATTGCCCTGCCGAATCGTCCCAAAGCGACTTCAGAAGTGCAGTCTACCGGCAAAGCCAACGCCGAGATGCTGTTTGAACAGCTTCGCAGGCTCCGCAAGCAGTTGGCCGATGAGCAGTCGGTGCCGCCCTATGTGGTCTTTGCCGACTCTAGCCTGCGGGTGATGGCGCAGATTCAGCCGCAGAGCCTAGACGCTTTCTCGCAGATTTCGGGCGTGGGTAGCCACAAGCTGGCGCGCTATGGCTCCAAATTTGTCGAGGCGATTTGCAAGTTCTGTCGGGCAGCAGATTAGGCAGCGGATTAGTTTGGGGCAAGTGAGGAAGCTTGTAGCAGCCGGAGCGGATGGGTGAGGGTTTGCTCGGCGTCGGCTAGCAGGGTTTCGAGATAGCGCTGGAGATAGTCGGATTGAGCGCGGTTGGGGCTATAGTGGCGCTCAGGGGATTTGTGGAATAGGGGCGCGAGTCGGATCGCCTGATAGTCGGGGTTGGCGGCAGAGTTGGCGGTGAGTCGCGCCAGATCGGCTGGGCTGGGCATCAGTCCGGGCGGCAGAGCGCCTTCTAGCAGAGCCAGAATCCGCAGACGGCAGAGCGCTGTGTCAATGCCCTGCTGCGCTAGCGCTGCCAAAATTGCGTCGAATGCTAGCGGCTGCGGGAAGCTGACTTGGAGCAGGGCTTTCAACAAGAAGTAGTCGCTGTAGCAGTGGCGGGATAGGTTGATCACTTGGGGATGCAGCGGCAGCGTCGCCAGCCCATAGGCAGTGCGGCTACAGCTAGAAATACCGTGGTCGAAGCTGGCGGCATTGGAGCGGGCATAGGTATCTTGAATGATTGTGGCGTTGGGCAACTTTTGCCGCAGCCAGCGCGTGATCGCATTCAGCGAAGCAGTGCCGCCGGTGCAGATCACCTGCTTGACGGCGGCGGCAGTATTGTTGGTTTGCGCCAAGAGCGCCGTTAGCTCTCGGTTGAGTCGCTGCACGTAGGGCAGCAGGATTCGACTGGTTAAATCGGTGCGCTCAAAGCTGAGCCAGCGGTCGCCAAAGCGCAGATGGCAGTGGGGCTGGTATTGCAGCGTAATTTTTAGGGTTCTGGCGGCGGTGAGCAGCTGATGTCCAGCGGCTGAGTCGGTGAGTCGCTGCCGCAGCTGAGAGCGGATGGCGAGAGCGGGATCGGCGGCGGCGGGTAGGGAAAGTCCGGCAAACAGGTCGGCTAGCAGGTCGGCGGGGATGGTGAGATCAGTCTCAAAGTCAGACTGGAGGTTGGGCGGAGAATCAGCCTCGTCAGCCTCGGAGGGCACGGCCAGCATGGGGTAGAGCAGCTGGCAGATGATATCTTGATCGAGTCCTGCCCCCGCATAGGGCAAGCCGCGCAGATAAAAATCTGTATGGTTGAGGGCTGGCAGCTGAGCCGGGAGCTGCACCAACAGCAGTTCGCTCAGGCTGGCTCCGGCGGTGAGCACCAGCGTGCAGCCCTGCCAGTCGGCGTTATGCAAATGCCCCTGACTGCCACTCTGACTGCCACTCTGACTGCCTTCTGAGGCTTGATGAGAGAGCCTTAGCTGCTCGCCATTGGCCGCAGGTAGCGCCGAGAGCAGTGCCGCAATTGCCTCTTCCACAAACAAAATCTGATCAGGCTGACTCACCAAGCCCGCTTGCAAGATCGCCTCGCGCAGGTTAAAGCTGTAGGTCTCTGAGGCACTGCCGGAATAGCTGACGACGACGCTGGCAAGGCTAGCCAAAATCGACTGAAAGGCTTCGGCCTCCAGTCCGAGCGCTCTGCAAGTCAAAGCATCAGGCTGGGTGAGGCTGAGCAAGAGCTGCTGCAAAACTTCTTGGAGGGTTCGCAGCGAAAGCGCTTGGCTGTCAGACCATTGCAGCACCGGCTCCCACTGCGAAGTTTGGGGCGAATGGTGCGGGATGGCAAGCTGTAAGTAGGGCTTCCAGTCGCTGAGGGTAAGCGTCGAGTCGGCGCTGCTGCGGAGCGTATCTAGAGGCGATGCGGTTGGGCTGGCGTTGGGCTGCTGCGCGGTGACGGTGGTTGAGCGCCGAAACTGCTTCTGGGCATTAGCATCCTGCCAGTAGAGCGGATAGAGCTGATGCGTGGTTTGATCAAGCAGAACGGCTGAGAGGCCAGTTGTGCCCAGATCTAGGCCGAGCGTCCATTGGGCTGGGCGGCTGGGTAACTGGATGGGCGGCTGAATGGCTGGAGGCTCCGCTAGCAGCAGATCAAGCTGGGCGAAGGTATCAGCATCCAGTTCGGTGCTTTCGGGTTCTTCAGGGTTCTCGACAGGTTCAGTGGCCTCAAGGGTTTCGAGCGTTTCGGGAATCTCAAAAGTTTCAGTAATCTCAAAAGTTTCGATGACTTCAGAAATCTCGAAGCTTTCAGCAGCCTCAATGCCTGTGGCTGTAAGCGACTCAGACAGCGGTTCTAGCGGCAGTTCTGGCGGAAGTTCTGGCGGCGGGGCGGCTTGAATGGGTTCTGCTGACTCTAGGCTAGACGAGCCAGCAGGGGCAAACAAATCGGCAGTAAAGTCGGCCAGCGTCAGATCGGTTGGATCAGAGAGCGCTAGGTCAATTGAGCTGAGGTCAACCTCAGAGTTGAATTCTGAGCTGGGAATGACGGGTTCAAATCCCGGATCAAACTCAGCGCCAATCACCAAATCAGGGCTGGATGACAGCAGATCAAACCAGTCGTCAGTTTCAGGCTCTGCGGGGGCGAATTCTGGAGTTTCAGCAGCAGTCAGATCTTGAATCAGATCGGCTAGCGTCCCGGTGGGCAAGTTCCAGTCTGTGCTTGTCAGATCATTAGATAAATCATCTGCATCATCAGCCAATGGCTCACTCAGGCTTTTTTTTTTGCGGGGTCTTCTGGCTCCGCAGTCAGATCAACAGATGGATCAGCAGCAATCTGAGAAAACAGATCAGCCATCACCTCAGCTTGAGACTGCGGCTGAGCGACTTCGCTAGGCATCAGATCAGGCAGATCTTCAAACAGCCCTTCCAACCCCTCAATTGTCACAGCAGGCGGGTTCGCGTCAGTGGGGGGAGCAATGGGACTGCCCAGCGGAGCCAGCGCCTCCAGCGTCATCCCCAGATCAACTCCGGCAGCATCGGGCGCTTCATTCACCGGCATGGGTTCAAAGGCCGGATCTTGAATCAGGGCTTGCAGGCTCTGCTCAAAATCTGTGGAGACAGCTGCTGGCTCTGGCGCAACCGGGGGCGAGGCCAAATCAGTCGCCAGATCAGCGGCCAAATCGGCCAGAGTCTCATCCCGCCGATCAGTCTGCAATTCAGGCCACGATTCAGGCCACGATTCAGGCCGCGATTCAGCCGGATCGCCCAAGCCATCAAACCAGGCTTGCTCCAGCGTCATGCTGTCCGCCAAATCTGAGCTGGAAGCCGGGGAGATCGATGAGGCTTGGAGGCCGCTGTAAAACGCATCGTCGTAGAGCGAATCGGGGGTGGCGATCAATTCTGGTACTTTGGCGAACGCTGGAGCCGCCGCCAAATCTGCGGCCAAATCAGCCGCTAAATCTGCGGCCAAATCAGTCGGGCTGTCTAGCCTGGGATTAGTCTCTCCTAACTCTGAATCTGCCTGCATCTCGGCGCTGATCTGATTGAGCAAATCTAAGGCTGAATCGAGATCGGTATTTTTTGGAGCGGCGGCAGGTAAATCTGCAATGGTGGAGCGGCTAATCGGCAGCGGCTGAGTCCCAGAAAATAGATCAAACGGATCTGCCGCATCTAAAGACATCGGATCTGAATCAGGAACAGCAGCCAGATCTAGCTGATTGATCGCGGCGGCTAGATCTGGATCTAGGGTTTCTGGCAGATCCACTGGCAGATCCACTGGCAGATCCACTCGATCATCTGCCGCAGCTAGATCGGCAATATCCAGCACTTCTTCCGAGAGGTTGAAGGGGACTGCTGGCACAAACGAAGCTGTCGAGCGCGGTTCAGGCACCCGACTCAAAAAATCGGCCACCTTGAAGGGCGAATCCGGAGCTGGCGGAGCGGATGGCAGATCTGAGCCAGCGCTATCTGGGGCAAGGCTTTGAGCATCGCTAGTCAGATTTAGCGGATTTTGCAGATTTGGCAGATCGGGCGCAGGTTGAGCCTCAGCACCCGACTGCAAAAATGAAGTGGCCTCACGCCCTAGCTGCTGCGCCAAGCGGTTGACCAAAAACGTAAACATCGCCTCGCCCTGCTGACCCAGATGATGCATCCGGTCTAGCCCCTGCTCCATCGACTCCTGATAAGCCTGGACATTGCGGTTGAGCGACTCAAAAATAATTTGCAGCGTCGAGTCCAGCTTCAGCATCAGCTGATCCGCCTGCGCCTGTCGCTCTGCCGGACTCAGCAAGCTGCTCTGCTCAGTGGCGGGCAGCGCAGCCTGAGACTGGCCAGCCTGATGGGCAATCATCTGCGTCACCTGCCCCGACAGATTCGCCTGCATCTGTCCCATCGCCGCCTGCAAAAACTCCATCAGCTGCTGGTTTTGCAAGTTTGCGGTGCCAGAGCTTCTAGAGGCAGCGCCAGATAGCGCCTGCTGCCGCCCTTCCAGCTGTCGCACTTCCTGGCTCAACAGCTCGCGCTGACGCTGCAATGAGTCAATTTCAGTCCGCAGCGGCTGAAGCATATTCACCCGCCAGTAGTTCATCTCTTGCAAAACAGCCTGCAAAACCTGCTGGGCAGACTCGGCTGAAGCCTGACCAGCAGCTTGTCCTGAAACCTGCCCAGCAGGCTCAACCTGCATGGAGGGAGGCGTTGCGGCTTGCAGCAGTCGATCGGCCTCGGCTTGCTGTCCTGCCTGCTGCAATGCCTCCAGATACTGGCGCGTTTGCTCCAGCACTTGGCGCTGCTGCAACGCATCATTCGACATCACCCAGGGCAAACGGGGCGTGCTTTTGTGCAACAGCTCGTCGATTCCGTTAATTAAGGCTTGAATTTCCGCGTTTTGAGAAGTCACCGTTGCATTCCTGGCTGAGAAAAATCTGGCTGAGAAAAATCTGTGAGTTGCCGCCCCTAGCGCCTGAGCGAATCTGGTTACTCAATACAAGATTAACCGCTCTGATCCGAATCTAATCCGAATCAGACCCTAGCCAACTCGGCACTATTATGACCAGCTTTCTAGAATTTGGGACAGCGGTCAAACCAGAAAGCTTGAAAAGAAAGCGAGATCTCCTGAGATCTCAACGGTACTGCAACTCAACAAGTTCCACTAAAGTAGAGTCAGCCGATTCTTCCAATCTGCGTCAATCCAGCGTCACATGAAATCTATTATCTCCGTTGAACTCCCCCAACAGTCTTATCAGGTGGCAATTGCTACAGGCGGCCTGTCACAGCTGGGGTATTGGCTCCAGCCGCTCAAGCTGGGTCAGAAGCTGCTGCTAGTCTCAAATCCGATGGTTTTTCGGCGCTACGGCGAGACGGCTGTGGCGGCGCTCACCCAAGCGGGCTTTGAGGTTTCTACCTGTCTGCTGCCCGCTGGCGAGCGCTACAAAACGCCAGCCACGCTGCAAAAAATCTACGATGCAGCCTTGGCGGCTCGGCTAGAGCGCAGCTCGACGATTTTGGCGCTGGGCGGCGGCATTGTGGGAGATATGTCCGGCTTTGCGGCGGCCACCTGGCTGCGCGGCATTGCCTTTGTGCAGCTGCCCACGTCGCTGCTGGCGATGGTCGATGCCTCAATTGGCGGCAAAACGGGGATTAACCATCCGCAGGGCAAAAACCTGATTGGTGCATTCCACCAGCCCCGGCTGGTGTTAATTGATCCAGAGCTGCTGAAGACGCTGCCGCCGCGCGAGTTTCGGGCTGGGATGGCCGAGGTGATTAAATATGGCGTGATCTGGGATGCGGCGCTATTTGAGCAGCTAGAAGCCGCGCCCCGGCTCGATCAGCAGCGCTATGTCTCGGCAGAGCTTTTGCAGTCTATTTTGACCCGCTCCTGTGAGGCCAAGGCCAAGGTGGTCAGCCAGGACGAAAAAGAGGCAGGGCTGCGGGCGATTCTCAACTACGGCCATACAATTGGCCATGCGGTGGAAAGCCTGACGGGCTATCGACTGGTGAATCACGGTGAGGCGGTGGCGATTGGCATGGTGGCCGCAGGCCAAATTGCCGTGGCGCTAGATCTATGGCCGCAGGCGGAAGCCGACCGGCAGCGCCGGGTGATTCAAGCCGCCGGACTGCCCACTCAGCTGCCAGAATCGCTGGCCAACCCGGCGGGCATTGAGCAGATTTTGGCGGCCTTGCAGTCTGACAAAAAAGTCCAGTCTGGTAAAGTGCGGTTTGTGCTGCCGACCCAAATTGGCCGCGTGGTGGTCACTGACCAAGCCGATGCTGCCACGGTTCGGGCGGTTTTAAGTCGGGCGGTTTTAAGTCGGGCGGTTTTAAGCACCAGCTAGATTTGGCTCTACCCAGCGTTACTCTCTTTCGTCGCTTTGCCCATGCAGCTCTCAGAACTCATTCGCCGCTATTTGCTGTATGGACTCAGTGGCCC
Source organism: Synechococcales cyanobacterium PMM_0073 (assembly GCA_949127695.1). Classification (GTDB taxonomy): domain Bacteria; phylum Cyanobacteriota; class Cyanobacteriia; order Elainellales; family Elainellaceae; genus Elainella. The sequence goes on along the minus strand of CASBQH010000249.1, from coordinate 5,762 downwards.
AATTATTGTGCTCAACCTCTGGGTGCTGGGGCAGCTGTTCAACTATTTTGAGGGCGTGATCACCTTCACCATTCTCAGCATCATTCTGTCGCTGATTTTAGACTATCTGGTCAAGCTGTTTGAGCGATTAGGCTCCAACCGCACCCAGGCAGTACTGCTGGTGCTGGGCGTTTTTTGGGTGACGCTGGTGGTGCTGGGCTTCACGCTGATTCCCATTGTGATTGAGCAGGCGACTCAGCTGGTGCAGGGCTTGCCGACGTTGCTAGAAGCAGGCGGACGCAACCTCAACCAGCTGCAAAGCTTCATCAACTATCACAATCTGCCGTTTGACCTCAACCAAATCAACGAACAGATCAATAACCAGACGCAGGTGATTGTTGCCGAACTGCCGGAGCTGGCGATCAATACGCTGGGGCAGATTTTTGCCACGGTGCTGCTAATTGTGCTGGCCTTTTATATGCTGCTCTACGGCGAACGCTGCTGGAAAGGCGTGATTAACCTGCTGCCCGCCAAGCTAGCCGTGGCCGTCAGCCAGTCGCTGCGGCAGCAGTTTCACCAATTTTTTCTCAGTCAGCTCTTGCTGGCGCTGGTGATGGTGCTGTTTTTGACGCCAACCTTTTTGATTTTGCAGATCAAGTTTGCCCTGCTGTTTGTCCTGGTGATTGGGCTACTGCAAGTGGTGCCGCTGTTTGGGGCAACGGTTGGAATTGGCCTGGTTGGCCTGCTGGTGCTGGGGCTGCAAGGGTTTATTCCTTCGGTGCAGGTGTTGGTGGCCAGCATTGTCTTTCAGCAGATTACCGACAATGTGATTGCACCGCGCGTGCGGGGAGGCTTCACCGGACTTAACCCAATTTGGATTATTATTGCGCTGCTGATTGGCGGACGGGTGGCCGGGTTTATTGGGGTGGTGCTGGCCATGCCGATTGCCGCAGCGATTAAAAGCACGATCGAAACGCTGCGGCTGCCGGATGAGTTGCCAGCTGCGGAAGAGCTGGCTGGCACGCCGTTTGATTAAAGATTCTGGCAGGCCTACTATAGTAGAGCCAACTACAGTAGAGCCAACTACAGTAGAGCCATCTACAGTAGAGCCATCTACAGTAGAACAGTGCATCTCCGGTATGCTACTACAAAGAATTGCTAAGCTAGGGCTAAACTACGCGGCTATGGCAGTGAGCCTTATAAAGCTCTCTTGTGTGTTTTCCCAGTTCGTCTGTCCTTCAGCTCTGACCTACTGCCCATGCAAACGCTCGACAACCTAGCTCCCTCATCAGTCCCCGCTGCTTCACTCACCTTGGCTCAACCCGCTCCGATGCGAATCGTCGCGCTAGGAGATAGCTTAATCTATGGGTTTGGCGACCCGGAAGGCGGCGGCTGGGTAGAGCGACTGCGCCGCCACTGGATGACGCCAGAAAGCCCCAGCCATGCGCTTTATAGCCTGGGCGTGCGGGGCGATCGGGTGCGGCAGGTGGCAGAGCGGATCGAAAGCGAATTCCGCAACCGGGGCGAGCTGCGGCACCGCGTTCCAGATGTGATTATTCTTTCAGTTGGGCTAAATGACTCAGCGCGGCTGGGTCGACCAGACGGCAAAAACTTTACGGCGTTTGAAGAGTTTCAAACCGATTTAGAGCTTTTGCTAGAGCGAGCGCAGCAGCTTTGCTCGGTGCTGTTTGTCGGCATGACGCCCATCCACGAGGCCAAGATGCCTTTTTCTAACTGCCTCTACTACAACCATGCCGATCAGCGCCGCTACCGAGATGCCACCCAGCTCGCCTGCCAGCATCGCCAGATTCCCTATTTGGATATTTTGGAGCAGTGGCTGAATCGGGGCGAAGCCTGGTGGTCTGCCCGCCTGACTCAGGACGGTCTGCACCCCAGCAGCGCAGGCTATGCGGCGCTGCTGCAAGATTTTCTGGCCTGGGAGGCGGTGCAAAGCTGGATTGGCTCAGAGCTGCCAGTTCTCTAGCTTACTCTTAGCCTACGCCTAACCTAGCGACAGCCCAAGCTGTCTCGCGTGGCCACGCCTGTGACGGAGTTAACGCCATCAGCTCGTTTGCAGAGCAGCGCCAGCTCGTAGCGATCGAGAATGGCGTCGGTGAAGTCGGCTCCGGTAATGGTGGCATCCTGAAGGCTGGTGCGGGCTAGGGTTGCGCCTGCCAAAATCGCGTCGGTCAAGTCAGCGCCGACCAAGAACACGCGGTCTACCAGCGCTCCGCTCAAATTGGCCTGCCGCAGATTGGCGTCTAGCATCACGCCTTTGGTCAGCATGGCATTGGTCAAGTCGGCTCCTTCCAAGTTAATGCCGCGCATTTCAGCCGCCACAAATGCCTTGCCACGCAGGTCAGCATGTGAAAAATCTTGGTTGCTCAAATTGGCATTGTTGTAGTTCACCGTATCGGGGGCAGTGAGTATCGCCAGTTGAGGTGAGGCAGCGGCGGGTGCCATCAGCAGCAGCCAGCCGCAGGCCAAGAGCAGCAGCAGAGCCGCATAGAGCATTTGCCGCCGCCAGCGATCGAATTGGGCGGTGATTCGACTCGGGCGGCTAGATATCCAGCCTGTGAGCTGCTGTTGATTCATCTTAAAGTTTGCTCCAAATTCAAGCAGCCGAACCCAGACTCAATAGCTGGTTTGAATCCGAGGCCGAGCCGCCCAGTCATCGCCAATCCGAATCGTTACGTCTGACTGCAAATCGCCGGTCGAAGCGGGAATAATTTCTCCCAAACCCAGCGTTGTCTCTAGCATTTTAGCGGCTTCTAGATCGCCATTTTGGGCAATAATCTGCGTCTGGCTCTGAGCTTGCGGCAAATCTTCAATCACGTAAACATTCACAAAGCCCTGGTCTCTTAAATAGGCTGAGACCTGCCCGCCCAGATTTGGATCATCCGAAGCATTCTGCACAGCCACCCGCAGATCTTTTGGATCAACGCGCTGAGTAATTGCGGCCACCGAGCTGAGATCAAAATGCTCCTGCATCACCCGATCTTTGGCGGTTGGATCAAGAATCCAGTAGCTGGCCACCGATTCAGCGGCTGTACTAAATCGCCCGGGTAGCATCACCATCTGGAAGCTTTCCTGGTTAAGATCTAAGCCCATATCAGCCACCGCCAGCATTTCTTCCACCGTCAGATTGGTGTCAATATATTGCCGAAACAGCTCGACCGCTTGGGGCAGCTTTGTCACCATCGCCGGACTGCTGACTTGATCTTTGAGCGCCCGGATCACCTGCTGCTGCCGCTGCACTCGGCCAATATCGCCGTTGGCATCATTGCGGAAGCGAGCGAACTGCTCTGCCTGCTCACCGTTCAGGGTTTGCTGACCGGGCTGGAGGTCAATCTTCAGCTTTTGGGTGTTGTCGGTGTACTCCATCCGGTACGGCACATTCACATTGATGCCGCCAGCTAAATCCACCAGCTCCCGAAATGCGCCAGTGCTGACCCGCAGGTAGCGATCAATTGTGACGCCATTCAGCGTCCGGCTCACCACCTGCGCCGCCAGCTTCGCGCCACCTTCGGCATTGGCATAGTTGATTTTTTCAATGCCCAAATCTGGGATATCAACCCTTGTGTCACGCGGAATCGACAGCAGGCTAATGGTCTCGCGATCGGGATCGAGATGCACCAGCAGCATCGTGTCACTGCGCCCTGCAAAAATATCGTCGCCGACTTGGTTGTCAGGCAGGTTCAGCGGTAGATCGACCCCCATCACCAAAATATTCACCGGGCGGGTGATCTTATAGCGAAATCCCTGCCGCCAAATGTCGCCCAGCGAGAGGGGCTGGCGGCTGCCCGTGGGCGTCATGGAGGCAGGCAGCGGCGTCATCAGCACCAGTCCAGCCCCCACCACTGCTGAAACCACAGCGCTCATACCCAGGGCAAAGCCGCGGAACAGCCATTTTCTCGGCTGGGTGCGACTAGGCAGATCAACAGACGAGGAAAGCACCGTTCCAACGTGAGTCTCAGGCTGATTGATCTCTTTGATCTCTGTTTGCATATCAGCTTGCCGATCCGGCTGCTTAGAACCCTGCCCTTGTTGATCCACGCCTTGCTACTCCCTAATGATTTAGCTACCAACCTGGCGACGACGCTACCAGGAACTCATAGACCCGGAACCGAGCGCCTGAATTGGCTTAAACAAATTGGCTCAAACAAATTGGCTCAAACGAACTAGCGTAGATAAGCAGATAAATTAATGCAGATATCTGGCAGTTTAACTTTTTTAACATTCGCACAGATTATAACTTGAACAGTCCAAGGATGCCTTCCCTCTAACGGCAGTATGAAGATGCTGAATCTGCTCCTGACCTGGCGAATTGGAGCTGCTAGGATGGGGCGGAATTGCTGTAAAACCTTTGAATACCTATTGCCATCAACCGCATGATCCCCGTAATTTTAGCTGGTGGAAAGGGCGAACGATTTTGGCCGCTCAGCCGCAAACTTCGCCCCAAGCAGTTTTTGAATCTTGACGGCAGCGACAGAAGCCTGCTGCAAGCCACCGCCGATCGGCTCTTGGGGCTAGCAGGCGGCTGGTCAGGGCTTTGGGTGATTACTGCCAGCCATCTCGAAGCTGGCGTCCGCGAGCAGCTGCCCGATCTGCCGCCCGAAAATCTGCTGGTCGAAATTGAAGGGCGCGATACGGCTCCAGCAGTCGCTTGGGCCACCCTAGAAATTGCCCGACGTCACGGCGAAGCGGCAATGATTGGCTTTTTTCCTGCCGATCACTGGATTGGCGAACAGGATCGCTTTGAGCAGACGATCCGGGCGGCAGAGGCGCTGGCAACGGCGCAGCAGGGCATTGCCACGCTGGGGATTGCCCCGGTCTATCCGGCAACGGGCTATGGCTATATTGAGCAGGGTGAAGCCGTTGGTAGCTTTGACGGGCTGACGGGCTATCGAGTCAGCCGCTTTACCGAAAAACCCGACTTGGCGACCGCTGAGCAGTTTTTGGCGACGGGGCGGTTTGGCTGGAATGGCGGCATGTTTATCTTCCCAGCCGGAATTGTGCTGGCCGAGCTAGAGCGCTATGCCCCAGAAATCTTGCAGCCGCTGCGCCAGCAGGGAGCCGAAATCTATCCTCATCTGCCCAAGCTCAGCATCGACTATGCCCTGATGGAAAAAACCGACCGGGCTTACGTGCTGCCAGTCAACTTCCGCTGGGATGATTTGGGCGACTGGAACGCGATTGAGCGGCTGCTCAAATCGGACAGCCCCAACGTCGAGCTGGCGCAGCATATTGGCCTAGATACGCAGGGGTCGCTGCTCTACTCCACTGATCAGTCTGATCTGATCGTGACGATTGGCCTGGAAGATACGGTGGTGGTGCGCGATGGCAATGTGACCTTAATTGTCAAAAAAGACCGCACGCAAGATATTAAGCAGGTGTTAAAGCAGATTCAGCAAAACCCAGACTGGGCAGAGCTGCTCTAGAGCGGCAGTTGGCTCGGCAATGCTACCGCTATACCATCGCAATACCCCCTTTATTCTCTCTGAAACTCAATATTGACAGGCGGTTCAATTGCCAGATCATCGTTTATAGTCTGATCTGAATTGGGCGCTCAGCCTGTTCCAAGACCTGATTGTTGCGGATAGAAATCGTTGCGGTAGATAAGGGGGTGGCCTGTGGTCAAAAAACTGCTGCATCAGCGCAAGTCGGCGTTGCTGCTGACAATTGGCAGCGCGGCTGGCTTCGCAGTCGGCGGCGTCATGGCCTGGAGTCTGTTGCAGAAGCGGCCAACCCTGGTGGGGATGCCGATTGGCGCAGATGTGATC
>CASBQH010000248.1 GCA_949127695.1 Synechococcales cyanobacterium PMM_0073 | reverse complement strand
GCCGCAGCCGCCCGTCAGATCCCAGGCCGTTAAGCCAACTTCCCTGACGCCGCTGCGCTGGGGGCTAGGCTCTTATCTGCTGCTCTCGCTGCTGCTGGGCAGCTTCCTGCCGCTGGTCGTTCAGCAGTTTGTGGTTCTGCCCAACGAGCTGCAATTAGAGCGTCCCTACATTGAGCGGACGCTGGCGCTCACCCGACAGGGCTTCAGCCTCGATCAGGTGGATGTAGAAACCTTTAATCCCAGCGGCAACCTCACCCAAGCCTCGCTGGAAGCCAATGACCTGACGATTGAAAATATTCGGCTTTGGGATAAGCGTCAGCTGCTAGAAACCAACCGCCAGCTTCAGCGCCTCCGGCTCTACTACGAGTTTCCAGATGCTGACATTGATCGCTACAGCCTGCCCAACCCAGAAGGCGCAACCATTCAGCAGCAGGTGCTGATTGCCGCCCGCGAGCTGGACTACAAAGCCGTGCCCGCTGCCGCCCAAACCTGGGTGAACGAACATCTGGTCTATACACATGGCTATGGGTTTACGGTGAGTCCGGTGAATCGAGTCGCCGAAGGCGGGCTGCCCGCCTATCTGATTCGCGGGATTGAACCGGCTGAAGATCCGCGCATTCGCAGCGCCTTACCCATTGGCAAACCTCGAATCTACTTTGGCGAAATTACCGATACCTATGTAATGGTGCAGGCGCGTCTGGATGAGCTGGACTACCCCAGCGGCAGTGACAACGTTTACAACCGCTATGACGGCTGGGATGGCGTTAGTTTGGGTAACTCCGCCCAGCGCCTGCTCTACGCTAAGTATCTCAAAGACTGGAAGATGCTGTTTACCGATGACTTCACGCCTCAGACTCGGCTGCTGTTTCGGCGCAACATCAAGGATCGGATCAAAGCCATTGCCCCTTTCTTGCGCTACGACAGCGATCCCTATCTGGTGGTGGCCAATACGGGCAACAACCAGTGGCAGCATCAGGCGCTCCAGCCCAATCGCTCGCAGGCGGCTGACGACAGCCACCTCTACTGGATGATTGACGCCTACACCACAACCGACCGCTATCCCTACTCTGATCCGCTGGAGAATGACTTTAACTACATGCGGAATTCGGTCAAGGTGGTGGTGGATGCCTATCACGGCGCGGTAACGTTTTATATGGCCGACCCGCAAGATCCGCTGATTCAAGCCTGGAGCCGGGTGTTTCCAGAAATGTTTCGGCCTCTGTCTGAGATGCCGACGGCGCTGCGTCAACATATCCGCTATCCGCAAGACTATCTGCGCGTCCAGTCCAATCAGCTGATGACTTATCACATGAGCGATCCAATCGTGTTTTATAACCGCGAAGATCAGTGGCGCGCCCCTAAGGAAATCTACGGCAGTGAGCAGCAGGTGATCGATCCCTATTACCTGATCATGAAGCTGCCGATTGCTAGTAGAGAAGAGTTTGTGCTGCTACAGCCGTTCACGCCCGCTCAGCGCAACAATCTGATTGCTTGGCTGGCAGCGCGCTCAGATGGCGACCAGTATGGCCGGATCTTGCTCTACAACTTCCCGAAGCAGGAGCTGGTGTTTGGGCCTGAGCAGATTGAAGCGCGGATCAACCAAGATCCGGTGATCTCAGAGCAGATTACGCTATGGAATCGGCAGGGTTCGCGGGCAGCGCAGGGCAATCTGCTGGTGATTCCAATTGAGAAGTCTCTGCTCTATGTTGAGCCGCTGTATTTGGTGGCTGAGCAAAACCAGCTGCCCACGCTCGTGCGCGTAATTGCCGTCTATGGCAGCCGGATTGCGATGGCCGAAACGCTAGAAGGGGCGCTGGACGCCGTGTTTTCGCCTGCCGCTGAAGCCGCCGCCCCAATTTTGCGAACTACCGAGCTGCCAGAAGCTCCGTGAAGCATATCAGCCTCAGCGACTCAAACTAGCGCGGGTTATAGAGCGGATCATCCCAGCCAAAGCTCTCTTCTTGTGCCGCCGGACGCGAAACTGTCGTGGCGCGAGGAGGGGCGGGTGGGGCGGCAGGCTGCTTAGAGATAGCAGCTTTGGAGGCAGCAGCTTTGGAGGCGGCAGTCAGCGGCGAATTGGCCGATGCATGAGCTGACAGAGCAGAAGAGCGGCGAGGGTGGGACTGGTGGGTAATCGCCTGCTCAACCGCGAGGGGAATAGCTTCCCATTCGAGCCGATCGTTTCGCAGCAGGGCACGCAGACTCAGCAGCACCTCCTTAACCTGCGCGTAGGGAGATTCCAGCGGCGTCGAAGATCGCAGCGGATCGCGGCGGATCGCAGCCAGCGCCCGCATCACCGCCTGCTTAATTTCGGCTCCATGCTTGGCTTGACCTCGCTGCATTTGGTGATGCAAGCCCTTTTCGCTGGTGGCATAGAGCGGCGGCAGCTGATTGAGCGCATAGGCCACCCACTCCACCTGGTTGACATAGGTCGCCACGCGCAGCGGCAAGGCTTGAAATTGCCGCGCTACCTCTTCTTCAACCAGCAGTTCCATGACGTTTTTATAGATGCTCATGCCCGCCTCGCTTGATTAGGTCTATTTCAGTAATTTCCGGGTTGATCTAATAGACCTATATTAATCAATCCAGTCCAAAAACAGGAGATTACCGCCCGAAGCCGTTT
>CASBQH010000247.1 GCA_949127695.1 Synechococcales cyanobacterium PMM_0073 | reverse complement strand
GCCCTTGGGCGGCACAATCACCTACTCAGTCGGCAACAGTCCGCTGTTGCAGCTGGCCAAAGACGGGCTATACTTGCCCGCGCTGTTCGGCATTTTTCAATATTGCCGACGCGAAAAGCTGCCCTTTTTTATCCCAAAGCAGCTGATGCCATCAGTCGGCATTCTGCTGGGGTTTTGTAGCCTAACGCTGCTGTTTGTCAACGGCTACCAGCAGTTTTTTGGCAAACCGGGCGAGCAGCCAATCGCCATGGGAATTTTGGGGATAAAGGTGCTGATTGGCTACCTGCCGCTGATTTCATGCGCCTATTACTTGGTGCTCAAAAAGCGACATCTGCTGTTTTTGATGCGCCTCACCTTGGTTCTGGTGCTGATCTGCTGCGGGCTAGGTTTTTTGCAATATCTGTTTTTGCTCACAGGTCGCTGTCAAGGCACGACCTTGAAGGAAGGGGCAGATTTATTTAAGGCCACGCTAGAAGCGCGATGCTTGGTCGGCGGAGCATTGCTCTATAGCCCAGATCAAGGGGTGATTCGGCTGCCCGGAACGTTCGTAGCTCCCTGGCAGTGGGGCTGGTTTTTGATTGCCAGCAGCTTTCTGGTGTTTCCTTCAGCTTTTAATGACCCCAAACCACTCTGGCGAATTGCCGGATTGGTCAGTTTGGGCGGTGTTTTTGTGATGGCTGTGGTTTCTGGGCAGCGGATTGCGCTGGGGCTAGTGCCTGTTTCAATTGGCACGCTGCTAATTTTCACCGGGCAAGTCACCAACTTAACGCGGTTTATCCCCATTGCAGCCGGACTAGCGGCGGTACTGGGCATCGCGGCAGTTCAAAACCCGACAACCTTGCAGGAGCGGCTCGACAGCTTTGTTTCACGCTGGAATGCTGCGCCGCCCTATGCTTTTATTGCCGATCAGTTTAGCTGGGCAATGAAAGACAACGCCATTTTGGGACATGGATTGGGTCGCGCTACCAATGCAGCCCGTGCCTTAGGGAACACTGAGCTAGTCGAAACCTATTATCCCAAACTGATCTATGAAATTGGCCTGCCAGGAACGCTCGCTTTCTTGGCAATGGTAACAACGCTGACCTATCTCTGCTTCAAATCCTATCGTTCAGTACAAGACCGCAACCTGCGAGCCTACGGCGCGGCGATCTGGCTGTTTATCTTGTTCATTAGCTACAACACCTACTACTATCCGCTGGATGTCGATCCGGTCTCGGTCTACTACTGGTTTTTTGCCGGAGTGTTGCTGCGGCTCCCAGAGATTGAGCGATTGGCGAAATTAGAGCCAGATGCAGAACCAGAACCAGAGTCAGGAAAGCGCCAGAAGAAATCAAAGAAATCTCGCAAACGTCGTAACCGATAGGAGTTGTCCTGTGATCTCTAGTTCGTCTACTGTTCAGCTATCTCACGTATTTAGCGCTCAGCTGCCCCGAGTCTCGGTTATTATCCCCACCTATGGGCGGGAGCAAATCCTCTGCGAAACGCTGACTAGCCTGCTGGCGCAGGACTACCCAGACTACGAAGTGCTGGTGGTTGATCAAACGCAGCAGCATCAGCCTGAGACGCAAGCCTATCTTGAGCAGCAGGTGGCTGAGCAAACGATCAGGCTGTTTCAGGTAAGCTGGGCGAGTCTGCCCGGAGCGCGCAACTATGCCGTGCGGCGAGCCACAGGCGATCTGCTGCTGTTTTTGGATGACGATGTGGCGCTGCCCGCTGGCTTTTTGGCCGCTCACGCCAGCAACTACCTGGATCATCCTGAAATTGGCGCTGTGGCTGGGCGCGTCTATGACCGGATGAAGCTGGCTGATGCTGAGCCTAACCTCGCCATCGACTATCTGCCGCCCGAAGCGATGGATCCAGGCATTGCCTGGTATCACATTGATCTAGTGCATACCCAAAAGCCGCAGCAGGTGATTACGGCACGCGGCTGCAATATGTCATTTCGGCGTGAGCTATTTGTCCAGCATGGGCTCTGGTTTGACGAGCGCTTTCGGGGCAGCGCCGTGCGCGAAGAATCTGATTTTTGCCTGAGAATCCGTCGCACAGGCTTACAGATTTGGTATGACCCCACCGCGCATCTGGTGCATTTTGGCGAAGAAACGGGCGGCTGTCACGATATCAGCACACGCTCATTCCAATACCAAATCACGTTCTATCACAATCATTTTTTAATGGGCTTGAAAAATCTGACGCCCTACCAATGCTTTCGGCTATTCACCAAACTGTTTGACTGTCATGTTTTGGGGCATCCGCCTTGCTATAAAAGCAAGTCACCGCTCAGAGTGCTGAGCCGAGGCATATTTTACTGCGTCGGCTTTATCGCAGCCGTTCAAACGCTGTTGCAATCAAACTGGGAGAACGGCCAAGTTTATACGAAAGCGGATCAAGCACAACCTGATTCATCTAAAATTTCTCAGTGATTATGAAAGTTCTAGTGATTAGCCATAGCTACATTGTCGATCTCAACTGTGAAAAGCTGAAAGTCCTGGCAAATTTAGAGCCAGATATAGAAGTGACGGTTGCTGTGCCCAAGCGCTGGCGACCGGGCGGGGTGCAAAACCAAATCGTGATCAGCCAGCTGCGTCAGGTCGGGCGGTTTCGAGTCGTGCCGCTGTCTAACTTGAGCCAAAATAACCAGGGCTTGCTCTGCTTTGGCGCTGATCTGGTTCAGCTGCTACGCGACTTTCGACCTGATGTGATTCAAGTTGAGCAGGGGGCTAAATCAATCGGATATGCTCAGGTAATTACGCTCAACCGGCTGCTGAGGCTGAATGCCAAAGTTCTATTTTTCACCTGGTGGAATTTGCCCTACGATCTAAAGTTTCCAGTCTCATGGCTCGAAGCCTATAACCTGCGCCACAGCGACGGGATTATTGCTGGCAACCAAGACGGAGCCGAGATTTTGCGCCAGCATGGCTACAGCGGCTCAATCCAGGTAATGCCGCAGCTTGGAGTCGATGAAGCCCTGTTTCAGCCGCAGCCGCAGCCAGAATTAGCGGCTCAGCTTGGCATTCAGCCCGATGAGTTTGTGGTGGGGTTTGCAGGGCGGTTTGTCCCCGAAAAAGGGCTCCAGACGCTCTGTGCGGCGCTGATGCAGATTGGCGATTCGCGAAAGTGGAAATGGCTGCTGCTCGGTCGTGGACCGCTGAAGCAAGCACTGCTAGAGCAAGCGACAGCGGCTGGATTGGCAGATCGCCTGATCTGGGTCGAAAGCGTGCCCCATGTTGAAGTCGCTCGGTATATTAACTTAATGCAGACGCTGGTATTACCTTCTCAGAGCAGTCAGCTGTTCGCAACGCTAACATCAAGCGGCTGGAAAGAGCAGTTTGGCCATGTCTTAATTGAAGCAATGGCTGCTGAAGTGCCAGTGATTGGCTCTGACTCTGGCGAAATTCCGCATGTGATTGGTCAAGCTGGCCTAATTTTCCCAGAGCAGGATGCCGATGCACTCCAGGATAGGCTTTTGGAACTGATGACGCAGCCGGAACTCTGCGGCAAATTGGGCAAGCTGGGTCGTGAGCGAGTGCTTGCCCAATATACAAATCGCGCCCTGGCACAGCAGCAGCTTAGCTTCTATCATCAGCTTATTTCTCTCGAACCCAAAGCTAAATCAGCCATGCAGACTGCTGTCGATTGCTCTAGCAGGGCTTGCTTCAGCGATC
>CASBQH010000246.1 GCA_949127695.1 Synechococcales cyanobacterium PMM_0073 | reverse complement strand
GTGGTGAAGGGAATCTTCAGCTCTCCTGCCCATTCCAGCTGCTCTAGCCGCAGCGCTGGCAGCTTGCTGGGCGCATGGCGATGCACGGTTTCGAGCAGGCTGGGCGTGGTCTGCTCCAGCATCAAGCCCATTGAGACATTGACTTGCCGCAGCTGCGCCAGCTCGTCATAGCTGAGCGGTCCGGCGTTGGTATGAGGCAGAAAACCCAGCTCCAGCGCGAGTTCGCAGAGCCGATAGATTCGCTCAAACCAGGCAGCACGGCGCGGATGCTGCGGATGCACCTCACCGCTGAGCAGCAAAATCTCGATGATGCCTTGAGGCCGCAAGGATTGCAGCGTTGCTTCAGCCTCCTCTAGACTCAGCCAGCGGTCTTGGCCAGGGTCAACCCGAAAATTGCAATAGCTACAGCGATTGAAGCATTCGTAGGTGGGAACGAGCGTATGGGCGGGGCTGTAGGTAATGTTGTAGGTCATGGGCGGCGGGTGGTGGGCGGCTCTAGCGTCATAGGGGGGCAGCGACCGTTGATTTAGTAATTTGCAGGCAGTTGCGGCTGCCAATGCGGCGATAGCTATAGTCGTCAGCCAGACGGGTAATCAGCTGAATCCCTCGTCCGCCGGTTGCGTCAGCTTTGGGCAGGTGAGGATTATTTTGAAGGCGCTGCTCTAGGTCAAACTCTGGCCCCATATCCCAAATGCACAGCTCAATTTGCTGCTCCAAAAGGCTGACGGTGAGTTCAATGGGCGTCTGGGGGGCTTGGTCGCGATGGGCATGACGCACGGCATTGGTAAACCCCTCGGCCAGCAGCGTTTGGCATTGAATTAAGATCTGACGCGACAGCTGCGGCTGCGCCTGAGCGCAAAACCAATCGTTAAACCAGCTGAGGACGGTCGTCAGCTCCGTCAAATTTGTTTGAACCTGCAAGCAATGCGGCACCATTCAATCACGTTGCTTCAATAAGGGCTTTGATATCAGACTCTGGCTCTGAATCCAATTGGAGATCTCCCCACCAAGCTACGATAATCCTGATAGATCGCTCAGAACAACTGGCTAGCAGCGCATGTTCAAAATTTTGATCGTGGATGACGATCCGGTCATTCAGCTGGTTTTGCGAAAAACGTTACAGGAGCAAGGCTATGAGGTGCTCACAGCCAGCGGCGGCGAGCAGGGCATTGCCCAAGCGCGTCAGTCTAGCCCAGCGCTGATGATCTGCGACTGGTTAATGTCTGAAATAGATGGCATCGAAGTCTGCCGTCAGATCAAGGCTGAGCCAGCCCTCGCAGGCATTTTCTTTATTTTACTCACCTCGCGGTCTGCGGTAGAGGATCGGGTGATGGGTCTAGATGCAGGCGCAGATGATATCTTGACCAAGCCGATTGAGGTGGGAGAACTGCTCGCGCGGGTTAGATCTGGACTGCGGCTCTATCAGTCTGTGCAGCAGCTACAAAACCTGGCGCAAGATCTCCAGCTCCAGAAGCAGCGGCTAGAGGCTGAGCTGATTGAAGCAGGCAACTATATCCGCTCGCTGCTGCCGGCTCCATTAACGGGACGCATTCGCAGCGAAGCCCTGTTCATTCCCTCCAAGCAGCTCGGCGGCGACTGCTTTGACTACTATTGGCTTGACCCTGACTACCTGATGGTCTATTTACTGGATGTGTCAGGGCACGGGCTAGGAGCGGCGCTACTGTCGGTGTCAATTCAAAATCTGATCCGCTCGCAGTCCTTGCCTGATATCAACTTCTACCGCCCCGAAGACGTGCTGCGAGGACTCAACGAAATCTTCCAGATGAGCGACCAGCAGCCGCGCTACTTCAGCCTTTGGTACGGCATTTATAACCAGGCGCAGCGGCGGCTGACCTATGCTAGCGCTGGACATCCGCCTGCGGTGCTGGTTTCGGGCGACTGCAACAGTGGGGCGCTTCAGGTGCAGCAGCTCAAGACTCGCAGCGCCCCGATTGGCATGTTGAGCGACAGCAAGTACAGCAGCGCCTTCTGCGATTTGAACCTGCCCAGCCGCCTGCTGATTTTTAGCGACGGGGGCTATGAGATCAAGCAGCGCAACGGCGAGTTTTGGAGCCTCGAACAGTTTATTGATCTGCTGAGTCAGCATGTTTGCTCCAGTCAGCCGCTGACCGCTATTCTGCCTAAAATCTACGCCATCTCTGGCGCTGACACCTTTGAGGATGACTTCTCGCTGCTTGAGCTGAGGATGGGCTAAACCGCCTGTTCAAAGGCGCTGCGGTCAGCAAAAATCTCAAAGACACTTTCCATATCGGTCAATTCCAGCAGCATTTTAATCTGGTCATTGATATTGCAGAGGGCGAGCCTGCCGCCGCCGCTGCGAGTCTGCTTTAGCGCCATTACCAGCGCCCCTAGCCCAGAGCTGTCCATAAACTCGACCGCCGCGCAGTCTAGCAGCAGGACTCGATTGCCCGATTGAATTGCCGCTTCAACCGCATGGCGGAGCTGGCTCCCCTTAAGGCTGTCTAAGATGCCAGATATCTGAATCACTTTCACGTTGGAATCCATAGTTCAATCGCCAGTCTCTTCTTGCCAGTCTGAATCTTGCCAGTCTGAATCTTGCCAGTCTGAATCTTGCCAGTCACATCTTGCAGTCTGATCTTGCCAGTTCAATCGCTTCAAACCGCCGCCTGCTCTGAAGCTTGACGCTCGCATTTTGACCTCAGTATACTCACATTTGCATGCTGCTTCTTGAAACCGTAATTACACGAGTTTGGCCAATCTAGCCCGCTCTAGCAGCGGCTAAAGGAAGATTTAGGCAGCGCTTTACGAGGCAAAGCGCTTCATTGTGCAAGGAATGCAGTAATCTTAATTATGCAGTTTTGATCTTAGTCTAATTTTGAGGCGATCTGCGTAGAGCGAAGCTGTGGGTACAGGTCAATCGGCTTGAGTCAACCTGAACCCATTGAGATGCAGCTTGAGGTCTAATTTAATTCTGGTTAATTCTGGGGCTAATTTGGAGTGGATGGTCAATCAGAGCAGCAATCAAAGCAGTTAGAAACCGTTGTTTTGCAAATTGGCGAAGCGGTGTTGGCCACCACTGAAGTTGTGGATAGGCTCGCCGCTCAGATGGATATTCTGACTGCTCAGGTGCAGCAGCAGGGATACCAAATTTTTGCGCTGAGTGACGCCGTCCAAACCCTGGCCGAAAACCACGATAGCGCGCTGGCTCGCATGACTCAGCTCACCGAAGTCCTGAACCGCTTGATTACGACGATTGAAGAGCCGGGGTCGTCGGGGTGAGTCTAATTTCGCTAGGCGCGAGGGCAAGTTAAGCAGCAAGGCGGAGTCGCAGATTTAGATGGCAGATTTAGATGTCAGGCAAGGACGGCAGAATGTCAACGGCTGAGGAAATCAGGCAAGGCTGGCGCGCCAAACTTCAGGCCGAAACCCAGCTCTCATCTCTTGATCAAGAGAGCGTGATGGACTGGCTGATGGGGGAAGCAACCGAGCGCTTTGCCGAGCTGTTGCCGGCTCAACTCGCCATTGCCCGACAGGCTATGGACTATCGGTTCAGGATTTTACAGCAGCGCTATCTGGGCATCCATCCCGATCGCGCCTACGCCCAGCTGATTCAGCGGCTGAGCAGCCTATTTTTGATTCGCAGCCGGATTCGCACTTGGGTTGCCCTCTCGCGTGATCGGCGGCGCAGCGTGATGGATGTGCTGCAAGAGGTGATCCAGGAGATGATCCAGAGCGACAGCTACATTCGGCAGCAGATCGGCTGGATTGGTCGCTGCACGCCTAATCCTCGGCTGCGAAACGCCCTGATGCTGGCCAGCCTTGAAGAATATTGCCTCCGCCCAATTCGCAATCAGCCGCTGCTGGTCTATCGCTTCGTCAACTATCTGCGGCGCTCGCAGCGGGGCGGGATGACGCAAGTGCCGACGGGCGAGCTGATCCGGCTGGTGTCTGATGAGATCACGCCAGATGAATCTGACAATCCAGTTAGCCTGCTAGATGCCCAGGCGATGGCTCAGTACCAGGACGAGCAGGCTTGGCAAGAGCAGCAGGCGATGCGGAATCAGGTGATGCAGGAGTTTTCGGTCTATTTGGAACAGGAGCTGGAGCCAGCAGCAGCGGCATGGCTGGCGCTGCATGTCCAGGGGCAGTCGCAGGAGGCCATTGCCCAAGCCCTGGATTTGAGCATTACTCAGGTCTACCGTCTGCGCGAGAAAATTAGCTATCACGCGATTCGGGTGTTTGGCTTCAAGCATGAGCCGCAGCTGGTGGGGGAATGGCTGGGCATCTCGCTGGCCAAAAATAATTTGGGACTGACTGCCGAGCAATGGCCGGCCTTTTGGCAGAGCCTGACGCCGACCCAGCAGCAGATCTTTGACCAGCTGAAAGCGGGCCAGAGCCTTGAAGCAATTGCCAAACAGCTGAACTTGAAATCTAACCAGGTCACAGGCGAATGGAGTAAAATCTATCTAGCAGCCCAGAAATTCCGCAACCTCTAGCGCTGGTTGTGGAGTTGAGGTTTTCAGATCTGCCTTTGCTCAGCTAGAGAGGCAAAATGCTGGGTTCGCAAGATCAAATTCGCTAATCTAGCCGTCCATCTAAATCGATTTTAAGCAGAATAAATCAAGATGGTAGGCAGCGCGTCTTGGGTATCCTAGCTTGATTGTGAGCATTCAGAGCCGATCGCTCTGAGCCAAATCAGGCAGTTTCATGCAGGTGAGGAATGGCGATGATGCCTTCAGTTGGCCAGCCAGAGTCGAATTTGAGTGACTCGGTCTATCAGCGGATTTTGTCGCAGTTCCCCGGCGACTGGGCGACGCGGCTGAATGTCGATCAGATGCTCGTGTTAATTGACGGCGTGCTGCCGTTTGAAGCCTGCCTTTACTATCAGGTTTTGCCGCTGTTTTTAGAAGGGAATCGCCTGCATTTGGGCATGGTCAGCCCCGATGATATTGCCGCGAGTGAATATGTGCGGCGAATTGTCTCTTACCTCAACTATTCGCTGGTTTCTCACAGCATTTCATCTGAAGCGCTGCGCGTTGTTTTAACGGCCTACCTAAATCACGCGGGCAGTCAGCCAACTACAACCCGCCGCGAATCGTTTAGCTACGGACATTATCGCCATTCCTCTCGCCAGCCAGAGCAGAAGACTGATCCGAACGAACGTCTGACGCTGGTGGTTGATAGCCCCGAAGATCTGTATGAGCCAGCAGCAACCGAGCCATTGGTGACTGCTCTGACGCCGCCGCCGCCGCCTTCCATTGAGCGCGTTGAGCAGTCTGAGCCGGTGGCTAAGCTTTCAGCCATGCCTCAGCCAGCCAAAGATCTGGTCAAAGAGCTGGAAACGCCCGAACCCGTATCCCCAGAACCCAAACAACCGGCGGAGCAGCTTCAGCGCAAAGCCACCAGATTGGTTGAGCCTAAACCGCCTGAGCTTGCTGCCGAGGCTCAATCTGCACAGTCGCTGGTCATGCTTAATCTAGAGGCTCAGCATCTAGAAAGTCCGGTCGAGCTGCTGGCGACTCTAACAGCTGCCGAGCTGCTGACAGAGCTATTGGCGCGGGTTTTGCTGGGCGGGATTGGCCGACTTTATTTTGAAGCGCATCCTCAAGTTGGCCGAATCGTTTGGAGCCAGAACGGCGTGCTGCAATCAGTGCTTGACCAGCTGCCGCTGGATCTGTTTGAGGGCATCATCCGCCAGCTGCAACTCATGGCGCAGCTGCCGCCCCTACCCATTCGTCAGCCGCAGCAGGCTGAAATTGAATATCTTTACCAGCGCAACTCGGTGCTGATGCGCTTTCGGTTTATGCAGGGGATTCATGGCGAAGAGGCCACCGTTCAGGTGTTGCGGGGAGCGGCGCTAAAGTTCCATCAGCGGCAGCAGATGGCCAAGCTAGAACGCGATGCCATGCTCATAGCCAAACAGCTCCAGCAAAAGCTGAACGAGATCCGCACCAGAGCCTACTCTGATCCTAAACTGCTGGAAGCAAAACCTGACAAGCTGCCGAAGCTCTTGGCGCTGCTTCAGAGTATTGAGCAACAGCTGGAATCTCCTGAAGCAGACGACCCGGAAGATAGCTAGCTCAGCTATTTTTTAGCCTGCTTGGCCTGCTGCTTAGCCTCTCGTCGCGCCTGCTCTCGCGTCTCTTGCCAAGCCGAACTCATCCGGCTCCAGTTGGTTTGCAGCTCTGTAAACCCCAGCGCAGTCCCAACAGACTCTTCATCCCAAGAAGCCGACATGACGCCATAGCTCACGCCCAGCACGCCCAAACCAAACCAGCCGAGGCTGACTAGCAGCACCGCATAGGTGGGCAGCGCAATGTCATGACTGACCGCCAGATAGCTCACCACAAAGGTGGACATCCCCAGCAGGCTGGGAACACCCGAAAACCAGGCTACGCGCCGCATCATTCGCCGACTGACCACCTCAGGAATGCCGCCCGCCTTGGAGCGCTTGGGCTTGGCAACCTGCTTGGATGCGGTTTGCTTGGATGCAGTTTGCTTGGATGCGGTTTGAGACGGAGCCGCCTTCGCGGACTTGGAAAAGCCTGATTTAGCAGGATCTGGTTTAGCAGGCATATATGTTCTCCCATGGCAAAGCGCACCGAACCCCAGGCTTACCCGAAACTTAGTCTGGGATTTAGCCCCGGATACCGAGACGCCCAATCAAAGCCCGATAGCGCGTCTGATCTTGCTTCATGATGTAGGCCAACAGCCGCTTGCGCTGACCAATCATTTTGAGCAGCCCGCGACGCGAGGCATGATCTTTTTTGTTGATTTTCAAATGGGCGCTGAGGCGGTTGATCCGCTCAGTCAGGATGGCCACCTGCACATCTGACGATCCGGTATCTGTTTCGTGAACCTGATAGTCAGTGATAATTTCTTGTTTACGCTCTTGCAGCAGTGTCATGAAAGTAACTAATTCCTACTTCATATAAACCCAGCTATCCATATTATCACAGCCTTCAGCTCTCAGCCAGCTCCAGCGGCGTGAGCGTAGAGCAATTTTAGGCTAGCTGCCGCAGCTGTTGCTGCTGCTGGTTATGCTGCCGCTGAACTGGAGTGAGCAGGGTAAACTCGACCGGAGGCCGCATATCCCACTGCACTTCTGACAGAAACAGCAGGCTACCCGCCATCACAATGCCCGTGCTCAAAAACTGCCAGCTGCCGGTATAGGGCAGCAGCGGAATGCTGAGCAAATGCAGCCCGCCAGCCACCAAAAACGCCCGCGAACGCATCCCAACTGCCGTTAAAAGATAGCCCAAGGCGCTCAGCCCCAGCCAGAGCGGACAAAGATAGAGCAAAATTGGCCACCAGCCGCCCAGAATGCCCAGATCAGTGCAGAGCAGTCCCAATCCCATTAGCCCCGCCCAGGCGCAGATCACCCAGCGCAGCCGCTCAACTGACGCCCAAAACCAGGCCAAAACAACCATGCCCAGAATGCCTAGCCCGGTGAGACTCGACCAGAGCCAAGCCTGCATCGTCCAGCTCATTAGGCAAAACTGAGCAATGCCAAAAATCACAGCCGTAATCAGACCCCAGAGCAGAAAAATCTGATCAATTCTTGTGTAAAACCGCGATAAAACGGTGCGATTGCCCAGCCGCCACTGCATTCGCAGCAGGCCGACCTGATCCTGGTAGTCTAATTCAGATTGCTTCGAGCGAAAAATTGGCTCAGCTAGATTGAAAAAACGCATTGAACGCATTGTAAGTCGTCTGTCTAACGGTAGAAAAAGTAAAGATTGCCGCATATGTTTAGCATATCTTAATATTTCATGAGCCAACACTTGGACAAGTACATTCAGCTACAGCAAAATCAAAAGAGCCAGGTTAGGATCGAACAATAAGTTTTGACTGATAGCGTTTAGATTGCGCTCAGCTGCCTGATTTCAGTCCGCGATCTCAGCCCGTCTCACTCAGTAAGGCGCTCTCGCCTGATTGGTATAGAATTTTGCAAATGCAATCCCCGTGGCGGCGCATCATTACTGGAGTCACGCTGCTGACGACGACGGTTTTGATTGCGGTCGTGGGCTATGTGCTGATGGGCTGCGCGCCGCTGGAAGCCCTGTACATGGTGATTATCACGATTTTTGGGGTGGGCTACGGCGAGTTTTGTCCGATCTCGAACCTTCAGCGAATTTTTACAATTTTTGTGATCATTACTGGCTCTTCAGCTGCTGTTTACACCGTGGGAGGCTTTGTCCAAATGATTATTGACGGCGAGCTGAACGAAGTTTTAGATCACCGCCGCAAGGCCAAAGACTTGGCCAGCCTGACGGGGCATACAATTGTCTGCGGCTATGGGCGGATTGGGCAGGTGCTGGCGCGGAAGCTGAGTGATGCAGGCGCAGATTTTGTGATTGTCGATAACAGCGACGAGCGGCTGATTTTAGCCGAAGAGCATGGCTATCGGGTCTATCAGGGCAATGCCACCAACGAAGATATTCTGCTGGCAGCCGGGATTGAGCGGGCGCGGGTGCTGGCGACGGTGCTGCCGGACGATGCCTCGAATGTGTTTATTACGCTGACTGC
>CASBQH010000245.1 GCA_949127695.1 Synechococcales cyanobacterium PMM_0073 | reverse complement strand
GCCTTTGACTACCCAACTGTGTCCAGCCTCACGGCCTATCTATTGCAAAATCAGCTGCTAGAGGCAGCGGACTCACCCCCAGCGCCCCAGGCTGAGCTAGAGATTCCGGCTGAGTACCATCAGTTTGAGCTAATGCCAGAGTATCTTAACCTACGCTCAGATTTAGAACGGGTTGAGCAGCTGGGTAATCCGTTTTTTGAGCTGCATGAAGCCACGGCCAGAGATACAACTCAGGTGGGTGATCAAATCCTGATCAGCTACTCAAGCTATAACTACCTGGGAATGTCAGGCGAGCCGCTGGTGTCGGCAGCAGCAAAACAGGCGATTGATCGCTACGGTACGTCAGTCTCTGCCAGCCGAGTCGTGGCCGGAGAACGCCCCCTGCATCGAAAGCTAGAAGCCGAAATGGCGCAGTTTATCGGTACAGCAGACTGTATTGTCTATGTGGGCGGTCACACCACCAACGTCACCACGATTGGCCATCTGTTCGGCGAAAAAGACCTGATCTTATATGACGGACTCAGCCATGACAGCATCCGGCAAGGCTGCGGCTTGGCCAAAGCCACCGCGCTAGAATTTCCGCATAACGACTGGCAGAGCCTCGAACGCTTGCTCCAGCAGCACCGCAACCAGTATCAAAAGGTGCTTGTCGCTGTAGAAGGCGTCTATAGCACCGACGGCGACCTTGCCCCCCTGCCCGAATTTGTCCGGCTGAGGCAGCGCTACAAAACGTTTTTGCTGGTGGATGAGGCGCATTCGATCGGCGTGTTGGGCAAGAGCGGGCGGGGCGTGGGCGAGCATTTTGGGCTGGATGCCGACCAGGTTGATCTCTGGATGGGCACGCTCAGCAAGTCGTTTGCCAGCTGCGGCGGCTATATTGCAGGCAGCAAGGCGCTGGTGCAATACCTCAAATATACGGCTCCCGGCTTTGTCTACAGCGTCGGCATCTCGCCTGCCAATGCCGCCGCCGCCTTAGCCGCCCTCCAGCTCTTGCAGCAGCAGCCTCAGCGCGTGACGCAGGTTCAGGCCAACGCTGGGCTGTTTTTGCGGCTGGCGCAGCAGCAGGGACTCAACACCGGCAGCAGCCATGATTCTCCGGTGATTCCCGTGATTGTGGGCGAGCCTGCCCGCGCCGTGCGGCTGGGTCATGCGCTGAAGCGACGCGGCATTAACGTGCAGCCAATGGTCTATCCTTCGGTGCCCTACAATGCGGCGCGGCTGCGGTTTTTCATGACTTGCCTGCATTCTGAGGCGCAAATTCGCCAGACGGTGCAGGCAATTGTCGAGGAGCTGCGGCAGCTGTGAAGCAATATCGGCTGGTGGCGCTGCCCGGTGAAGGCGTGGGCGTTGAAGTCACCGCAGCGGCACTGAGCCTGCTAGAGCAGGTTGCGTCGCGGCAAAATTTTGCGGTGCAGGTTGACTACGGCTGGATCGGCCAACCGGCCTTTGCCGATCACGGCAGCTATTTTCCCGCCGCCACCGCTCAGCTTTGTGAAGGCGCAGATGCAATTTTGCTGGGCGCAGTCTCAGGCGGACTGCTAGAGCTACGCCAACGCTTCGATTTTTTTGCCAACCTGCGCCCCATCTGTCCGTCGCCGCAGCTGCATCACTGCTCGTCACTGCGGCCTGAAGTCTTGGCTGGGGTCGATATTTTGGTTGTGCGTGAGCTGGTCAGCGGCCTTTACTTTGGCGCATCAGGCCGCTCAGCCGACCATGCCGGTGAATATGGCTACCACACAATGCAGTATCACGACTGGCAGATTCGCCGGATTGCCAAGCTAGCGCTCCAGCGAGCCTCCGCTCGCCGCCAAATCCTGACCGTGGCGCATAAGGAAAATGCTTTGCCGCAAATTCCCTGGAGGCAGCTGGTGATGGCGGAAGCGGCGGCTTTCCCAGAAGTTACCGTGATCCCCATGCTGGTGGATAATCTGGCCATGCAGCTGGTGATGCGACCGGCTCAGTTTGACGTAATTTTGGCCGGAAATCTGTTTGGCGATATTCTCAGCGATTTGGGCGGGGCAATTGTGGGCTCCATTGGCCTGCTGGGGTCAGCCAGCCTGAATGCAGCTGGGTTTGGCCTCTACGAACCCATTCACGGTACGGCTCCCGATATTGCGGGTCAGGGCATCGCCAATCCGCTGGGCGCAATTAACAGCCTGGTGCTGATGCTCCAGCAGTGGGGCGAAGCGCAGGCGGCAGCGCAAATTTTGCAGGCCGAAGCGCAGCTTTTAGCGGCAGGCTATCGCACGGCAGATTTAAGGGTAGCCGCAACTCCAGCCGAGAAACTGCTCAACACTCAAGCCTGCGTTGAGCGGTTGATTCAGCTCCTAGAGGGTTAGATTTTTGGACTTGGCACTGCTGGCCTGCGTGACTGCGGATCAAGTTTGACAAATTCTGGTTGCCTCAGCATAATAGAGATTGCGCTAATTAAGGTGCAGCTAAGGGATCGTAGTTCAATTGGTTAGAGCACCGCCCTGTCACGGCGGAAGTTGCGGGTTCGAGCCCCGTCGATCCCGTTTAGAAGAAAGCCTTCGGTTTCTGCAATGCTGCAATCAACCGAAGGCTTTTTGTATGAAGGCGAGAAAAATAGCGGCGAGCAAACTCAGTCAGAATTCAGCTCTAGAATGAGGCGATGGGCTGTATCGGGCGAGACTGCCTGCGGCTGATGCTTTTTGAGAGGATTGGCTCCAGCAGCGTTATGATGCCTGCAAGCTATCGATTCCATCTGCTGACCTTCGCTACTGGGATGCCTCTTTATATGCTTCGGAAAACAGCGCTTCGGAAACCAGCGACCTTTTTGCTAGGGTGGGTGCTGCTGACCTGCCTGTTGATGCCAATCCTGCCCAGTGAGGCTCAGCCCGCCGCTGATTCTGCGCCCTCTGCGCCCTCGGTGTCTGCCAGCTTTGCCCTGCTGAATCGACCAGGGCGTGAGCTTTTGCGGATTGATGGTTCTGCCAATATGACGGCAATTAATCAAACGCTGAAGCAGCGCTACGAAAAGCAGTTTCCTGAAGCCGAGGTGGTGATTCGAGCCAGCGGCGCAGAGCCAGCCCTCAAAGCCCTGCTGAATGGGGAGATTGATTTGGCTGCGGTGGGGCGCTCGCTGACTGCTGCCGAAAAGGCAAAAGGGCTGATGGAAATTCCGCTCAGCCGCGACCAGATTGCGATTGTGGTGGGGCAAGCCAATCTGTTTGAGGGCAGCCTGACGCTGGAGCAGCTGAGCCAAATTTTCCGAGGCGAAATCACAGACTGGTCAGAAGTTGGCGGAGCCGCCGGAGCGATTCGGGTGATTGATCGGCCAGCGGGCAGCGATACGCGGCTGGCGCTTCAGCAATATCGCGGCTTTGGCGAGGCAACTTTCACCGCCGAAAACGTCACCCAGCTAGCCACAGACGATACGGCAGCAATGCTAGAGCAGCTCGGCGCAGATGGCATTGGCTATGCAATTGCCAGCCAGCTCGCTAGCCAAGCGCAGGCCAAGCCCGTGAAGCTGACGATTACGCAGACCGTGCTGCCTCAAGATGCCCTCTATCCCTATGCTCAGCCGCGCGGCTATGCCTACCGAGATTTGGATAGCGCCGCGCAGGCGTTTTTGGGCTTTGCCACCACGAGGCCGGGACAGGCTGCCGTCGCTGCCGCCAAGCTCGCAGAAGCCAAAGCCGTCGCAGCAGGTGAGTCAATTGCGCTCTTGCCGCCCAGCCCCAAACCGCTGGCTCAGCCGATCAGTCAGCTTCTACCCGACCTGAGCGACGCGCCTAGAGCTGAGCGTTCCAAGCTCTGGTGGCTGCTGCTGCTGCTGAGCCTGCCAATTTTCTGGCTGCTGCGCCGTTTCCGTCAGCCGTCAGTTCAGGTGGCAGATTCAGCGGCTCTCGCGACGCCACCCGCCGCACCCGTGAGTCCAGCCACAGCGCCTGTGGCCGAACCTGTTCAGACTGCCGTTGAGCTGGCAACAGCTGATCGGGTCGCAGCATCAGCGCTCTCTGAGCCGATCGCTGACTTGGC
>CASBQH010000244.1 GCA_949127695.1 Synechococcales cyanobacterium PMM_0073 | reverse complement strand
GGTGAAGATCATGCCGCCACCAATCAGCAGCTTATCTACTTTGTCCAGCAGCGCTTCGATCACGGTAATTTTGCTAGAAACCTTGGAGCCGCCGATGATTGCAGCCAGCGGGCGCTGCGGCGATTCAATCGCGCTTTGCAAATACTGCAATTCTTTTTCAATTAGGTATCCTGCCACCGAAGGCTTCAGGTAATGCGTCACGCCCTCAGTGGAGGCATGGGCGCGATGTGCCGTCCCAAAGGCATCGTTGACGTAAAGATCGGCCACTGAGGCCAGTTGCTTGGCAAATTCTGGATCGTTGGCTTCTTCTTCAGCATGGAAGCGAACGTTTTCCAAGAGCGCTACCTGGCCGTTTTGCATTCCGGCTACGGCGGCAGCCACCTCGTCGCCAATGCAGTCGTTGGTTTTAATCACGGGCTGGCCGAGTAGCTCTGAGAGGCGATTGGCTACAGGCGTCAGCCGCATACTTTCAACCACTTTGCCTTTGGGACGCCCAAAGTGGCTGATCAAGATCACCTTTGCCCCCTTCGAGGTCAAGTCCTGGATCGTCGGCAGCGCCGCCCGAATCCGCGTATCGTCGGTGATGCTGCCCGCTTCATCCAGCGGCACATTGAAGTCTACCCGCACCAGCACCCGCTTTCCCAATAATTCTTCTGCCGATAAATTTGATATCGATTTTTTGACCACAACAACCCCTTGCATGAGTCTTTTTACCTACGGTCATTGTATGGGAAAGCGGTCGCTTTCTCGCAGCCACCGCTGAAGATTCCGGCCAGATTCCGGCCTTACTCCGGCCTTACTCCGGCAAAAATTTGAAAAAAATCTGAAGCCTATTCCCCGAAGTTGATCGAGCTGATGCAAGATGCCCCATCAAGAGAGAATATAGAAATAAGCAGAGCGATGTCACTCTGCAAAATCTAGCCTTTTATATCTCAGGTACGGTATGCCATGTATAAAACTGTTTTGTTTCCCATTGACCAGAGTCGCGAGTCGCGTGAAGCTTCTGGCACGGTGGCCGAAATAGTCACCAAGTTTGGCAGCAAGCTGGTGCTGCTGTCGGTGGTCGAGTCGTCGGATACAGAACCCGAAACGGTGGCGGCTGGCATTATGGCTTCGGCTGAGGCAATTGCCCAACTGCTCAAAGATGCCAAGGCGCTGTTTGCCAGCAAAGGCATTGAGGCAGAAATTATTGAGCGCGAGGGCAACCCGGCCTTCACGATCTGCGATGTGGCCGACGAGCTAGAGGCCGATTTGATTATTATGGGCAGCCGGGGCTTGGGGCTAACTCAAGTCGGCGCGGCGGAAAGCGTCGCCACCCGGGTGATTAATCTCGCGCCCTGTCCGGTGATGATTGTCCCCTAGCTTGAATTGCCCTAGCTTGAATTGTCCAGCTTGAATTCACAGGAGATTTACCATGCTCAGCCGTCAAGATCTGGTACAACTCCAGAGCCAGCATCCCGATTACCGGATGGAGTTAGTGGATGGGCAGGTGCGCGTTATGAGTCCGTCAGGATATGAGTCAGATGAGGTGGCCGTTCGCTTTACGGTTCAGCTTTGGAACTGGGTCGATCCGCGCAGGCTGGGGCGAGTCACCGGATCGAGCGCCGGATTTGACCTGCCCGAACTGGGAGTCCGCGCCCCCGACGCTTCGTTTGTCACCGCCGAGCGACTCAGGCGCGCCCCTCGCTCGTTTGCCCAACTCGTGCCCGATCTGATGGTGGAGGTGAAGTCCCCCACCGACAGCATTGAGGCATTGGAAGCCAAAATCCTGCGGTTTTTGGAGCTAGGCGCAAAAGTCGGCATCTTGATCAACCCAGAGGATGAGACAGTCAAGCTCTATCGGCTGAATCAAGCCACAGAATCTCTTACCAGCGCCGATTTGCTGAGCGTGCCAGAGCTGTTGCCCGGCTGGGAGGTGCGCGTGGCTGATCTTTGGTCGCCTGTTTTTGAGTAGCATCTAAAACCGATAGCTCTGGTCTTTCACCCAAAGGCTAATCGGTATAGCGTTGCCATTACGGTCTACTTTGACCTCGACCACAAATGCTTGCGGCTGGTTCTGTTGGGTTTCGCGGATCTCGGTGTTGAGCTGATTGCGCTGATCTTCCGGCATATAGTAGGTTTCGAGGCCATAGCTAATCTGGCCATACTGATTGATCTTGCCCTGAAGCGCCACCTGATTCGGCGGTAAATTGTCGGGGCGAGTGGCGCTGAGCTGTATCGCTTTCCAGGGTTTGGGCGGCTGAGTGGTAGCTGTCGGAGCCTCCAGCACCAGATAAAAATCCCTGGAATACTGCGAAGTGAGCGCTCCACCCGGCAGCTTTTTCAGCTGATCTGCATTCGAGATTTCGTAGCCCAGCGTTTGGGAATAGCCGCGCAGCAGATCGTAGGGGTCAACCGGAGCGGTTTGTAGCGTTACGGGTTTTCCAGTGGCGTAGGTGTAAGCATCTTGAGCGGGTACAGCCAGAATCAGCCCAGTTTGAAAAAGCAGCGGCAGCCAGAACCACCAGCCAGAGCGGGGGAACTTTGGAAATGAGTCGAGTAAATCAGGTTGAGTATCAGGCTGAGTACGCTTGAGTAGACGAAAGATCATAGGGGTTTCTCCTGCTTTGATCGGTGAGATGAAACTGTATTTTGTTCAAACCAGAGTCCGGCGGCAATAATGCCAATACCGCAAAGCGCAAACACCAGCGACTTCAGCAATAGCCCTGTGTCATATTCCAACATGCGGCAGATAATTCCCAGCACCAGCAGCGCCATCCCGCCCCAAAACGCCTCGCGACTGCCCAGCGCCAAGCCGTCCCGAATCAGGCTAATCGCCAGCCCAAACAGCAGCAGGTTGAAGGCCAAGATACCAAGGTTCTCCAGCGTCAGCCCGTTGAAGTTGTAGTAGAGCAACCCAGCCCCTAGCAGCAGCATTCCGGCCACTGTGCCGCTGTGCAGAATGCGGTCAAAAGCTGGGCGAGACGGAATCTCTCTTGCGAGCTGAAGCCAGCCCCAGCCTGCCACAATCGTTAAAACTACTAAAT
>CASBQH010000243.1 GCA_949127695.1 Synechococcales cyanobacterium PMM_0073 | reverse complement strand
GTGGTACATGCCCAGATGGTCAGCCAGCTGCTCAGCGTCGCCACCGGCCAAATGTCACTGCTGCGGGCATGGCCTGACTGGGCAGAACTGCTGTGGATTGGCGGCTGGGCAATTGTAGGCAGCAGCTTCGTCTGGCTGCGTCACCCGCTGCATTTGGCAATAGCTGCCGCGACTGGCCTGATTATTCTGGTCGGCAGCAGCTATTTGATCTTCACTGGCTCAGTCTGGGGCTCAGTCTGGGGCGCAGTCTGGCTGCCCTGCGTCACGCCCGGAATCGCGCTGCTGCTCAGCATTACTGCCGTCACAGCATGGCGCGCCTCCAAGGCGGGGCTTTAGAATTTTGGCAACCCTAGTTCTTGAAATCCGTGGCTCCCTGATAGCCCGAATACTCGGCCAGCTGCTGCAATGACTGCGTTCCTGAGTAAGTCTGGCCATTCACCGCCCAAGTCGGGTAGCCCTTGACGCCCGCGCTCTGGCAAATTGCGGCCTGAGAGTTAGCTCCAGCCGGATCGCATTCCACGTAAGGCATCTGCTCTGAGGCTTCTTTGCCAAACAGCTTCTTTTGATCCTGGCAGTGCGGACACCAGTAGGCTCCATACATTTTGGCTCCGGTATCAGTCAAATGCTTAGCCAGGGCAATTTCGGCTGTCCCCGAAGCTGTCTCTGGAATATACCGACCATCCACCTCGCCCACCTGCTCACCATTGCTGGAAACGGCAGGATGGCTAATGCTGTAGGCGGCCAATGTGCCTACCAGCGTCACCATGGCCACAATTACGCCGCTAAACACCAGCTGCCCCGAATCTTCCCATTCGCGACCCAGCAGCGTCACCACAAACAGCGTCAGCGCAAACAGCGCCGAGGCCAGACAGTAGTAGCAGATCCCGGCCAGCCCGCTCACGGCCACAAACTTGCTGAACATGATGAACATCAGGTAGCCGCTGAACACCAGCATGGCGGTAGAGCCGAGGAATAAGAACAGCCAAGTCCAGTTTTCCAGCTCGTTCCGCAGCGGCTTGTTTTTCTCTGGGCTAACGGCCAGGGGCGCTAGGGCAAACATTAAGATGGCGGCATAGGCCAAAAACCCAAACAGCGCCAGCGGCAGGCCAAACATCTCGGCATAATTGCTGGAGAGCACCTGCTTACAGCCGTCTGTGGGGCAGGCTGTCTCACCACCCAACAGCTTGGTGGCCGTCAAATATCCAGTGTTCAGCATCCCCAACCCGGCCACTGCCCCCAAGATTGGGCGCGACCAACGATGAATCCAAGGCAGTTGCTTATTCCGACGGCTGTTCATACGACTTGGTTTTGAAGTACGGCTACTCATAGGCTTTGGCTGGGCGATAGAGTTAATTTGGCTTCCGAGAACTCTAATTTTGGCGCAAACTGTGAAAAGTGAGTCGGCTGTTAGAACTTTTCGGCTGTTAGAACTTTTAGATATTCTAGATTTTTAAGTTACCCATATGAAAGCTACCCATATGAACAGACGGATAAGACTGCGGTTTAAGAGGGAGCCTGAGCCGGAACAGCAGCTGAGCTAGTCGCCGAGATCTGTCCGTTCAAACGCTGCTGCTTTAAGGATAAACTGCGGCGCATGGCCTCGACAAATTGACTGACGCGAATTGGGTCAATTGGCTGCTCAATCTGGCCGCGTCGCTTTAGCGAACTCGAGACAATCGCCCCATCTGCCGCCTGAATTAGCTGCGGAATATTCTCCCAGTTCGCGCCGCTGCCAATTAAAACAGGCGTTCCGTGGGCAGCAGCGCTGGCTAGCTCCAGATCTTCCAGGCTGGGCGGACTGCCCGTAGCCCAGCCGGACAAGATCACCCCGTCGGCTAGCCCGCGCTCAATCGTCTCCTGTACGGCAGTCGTCAGATTGGGCGAACCCAGAGGCCGCGCATGTTTGACCAGCACATCGGCCAGAATTTTCACCTCACTGCCCAGCTCTCGTCGATAGCGCAGCAGCTCATGGGCTTGGCCTTCAATTAAGCCTTGATCGGTGGCCATCACGCCCGTCAGCACATTCACCCGAATAAACTGAGCTTGCAGGCAGCTGGCAATGGCCATAGCGCTCTGGGCGTCATTTCGCAATACGTTCAGGCCAATCGGCAGCGTCACCAGCTGCATCACCTGCTGCACCACCAGCGTCATGGCGCTGACTACGGCAGGATCAACTTGGTTTTTGGGGAAGGGCGCATCAAAAAAATTTTCGATGATAATGCCATCGACGCCGCCTGAGGCCAGCGCTACGGCTTCCTGCTCGGCGCGATCAATTACGGCTTTGAGGCTTCCCCCCCAGCGGGCAGAGGTGGGCAGAGGCAGCAGATGCACCACCCCAATCACTGGGTTGGCGGTTTTAAAGGTTTGTTTCAAGTCCACAGGTTTTCGGCAGTTGTCCAGATTCACTAGACTCAATTGATGCAGATATCGGCCTGACAAGCAGCCTCTATCTATCTAAAAATAGCAGGATATCGCCCGCCTCACCCGCTACCCTAATTCGCCTCACCCGGTAGAAATTCAGGACGAACTGAAAATTATGTAGTTTTGTGATGCATCCGCTCAAGCCTGTGTTAAGATTATTGACGACACGAAAATTGAATGCGATTGCAATTAACGGGATTCGTTCACGCTTTTAAGCCCGGTTTGAAAGCTTTGAATGAGAGACAAGGTGAGTCCGTTGATGGCGCGATCGCGGCAACGCTGAACTTTAGGATACTTTGTCTCAACTTCATACCAACCGCATGGGCAACAAACCAACTATTGCCATCTCTCATTTGGGCTGTGAAAAGAACAGAATTGACACTGAGCATATGCTGGGCTTGCTGGTGCAGGCGGGCTATCAGGTCGATTCAAATGAGGAGCTGGCTGACTACGTTATTGTCAACACTTGCAGCTTTATTCAGGCCGCTCGCGAGGAGTCAGTTCGGACGCTAGTTGAGCTAGCTGAAGCCAACAAGAAAGTAGTGATCACAGGCTGCATGGCGCAGCATTTCCAGCAAGAGCTGCTAGATGCAATTCCAGAAGCCGTAGCCGTGGTCGGCACGGGCGACTATCACAAGATTGTCGATGTGGTCGAGCGCACTGAGGCGGGCGAGCGCGTCCGGGAAGTCTCGGCTGAGCCAGTCTACATTGCCGATGAAACCACGCCGCGCTACCGCACGACCACAGAAGGCGTCGCCTATCTCAGGGTGGCCGAGGGCTGCGACTATCGCTGCGCGTTCTGCATCATTCCGCATCTGCGCGGCAACCAGCGATCCCGCTCGATTGAATCCATTGTGGCTGAGGCTAAACAGCTAGCAGCCGAGGGCGTCAAAGAAATTATCTTAATTTCTCAGATCACCACCAACTACGGCCTAGACCTGTACGGCGAGCCCCGTCTGGCCGAGCTGCTGCGCGCCTTAGGCGAAGTGGACCTGCCCTGGATCAGGATGCACTACGCCTACCCCACTGGCCTCACCCAAAAGGTGATTGAGGCGATGCGAACCACGCCCAACATCTTGCCCTACCTCGATCTGCCGCTCCAGCATTCTCATCCTGAAGTGCTGCGGGCGATGAATCGTCCCTGGCAAGGGCAAGTCAACGACGGCATTATCGAGCGGATTAAGGCGGCGATTCCAAACGCCGTGCTGCGAACCACGTTTATTGTCGGTTTTCCGGGCGAAACTGCGGCTCACTTTCAGCATCTACAGCAGTTCTTGCAGCGTCACGAGTTTGACCATGTTGGCGTCTTCACATTCTCACCCGAAGACGGAACGCCTGCCTACAGCCTGCCGAATCAGCTGCCGCAGACGGTGATGGACGAGCGCCGCGACGCCCTGATGGCCTTGCAGCAGCCGATCTCGCTCAAGCGCAACCGCGCCGAACTCGGTCGGATTGTGGATGTGCTGATTGAGCAAGAAAATCCTGAAACTGGGGAGCTAGTGGGTCGTTCGGCTCGATTTGCCCCTGAAGTCGATGGCTTAGTCTACGTCCAGGGATCTGCCCAACTGGGTTCACTTGTGCCAGTCGAGATCTTAGATGCCGATATCTATGATCTTTACGGGCGAGTGGCTGATGCCCCAACTCAGCTCAAGGCTGCTCTAGCCGCTGTCTCTTGAGAGAGCGCCCTGGTTCCTCAGCCGATTTAACTCGCTGTCACCCCATCTGATTTGTCTCTGCTCTGTGGATTTCTAAATCTCACAGTTCTTGTTTATCCGTTCGTCCATTACCCACTCAATTTACCTATCAAGGAGCGTTAATGACTCTTTCATTCAATAGTCTTGGTCTGTCAGAAGCGCAGGTGCGCCACCTGGAAAAAGCAGGCTACGTCAATCCCACCACCATTCAGGCGCAGGCCGTGCCGCATCTGCTGGCCGGACGCGATCTAGTCGGGCTTGCCCAAACCGGCACAGGCAAAACAGCCGCCTTCTCGCTGCCAATTCTGGAGCGGATTGACCTCAACAGCAACGCCGTGCAGGCGCTGATTCTCACCCCCACCCGCGAGCTGGCGGTGCAGGTCTATCAGTCGGTTCGCACCCTCAGCGATGATCGCCGTCTACAGGTGCTGCCGCTTTACGGCGGTCAGGCAATTGATCTGCAAATTCGCCGACTACAGCGCGGCGTGCAGATTGTGGTCGGCACGCCCGGTCGCGTCCTGGACTTGCTCAGCCGGGGCGACCTAAAGCTGAACAAGCTGACCTGGCTGGTGCTAGATGAAGCCGACGAAATGCTGAACATGGGCTTCATCCAGGACGTTGAGAAAATTCTGGCGCAAGCTCCTGCCGAGCGCCAGACGGCCTTTTTCTCCGCCACGATGGAATCTTCTATTCGTGCACTCGCCGCTAAATTCTTGCGCTCGCCAATCACAATCAACGTCGAGCAGCCCAAGGCCGCTCCGACGCGGATTGATCAGGTTGTTTACATGGTGCCGCGCGGCTGGTCGAAGGCGCGCACCCTCCAGCCAATTTTGGAGATGGAAGATCCTGAATCGGCCTTGATCTTTGTGCGAACCCGCAAAGCTGCCGCTGACTTAACTCGTCAGCTTCAGGCGGCTGGACACAGCGTGGACGAGTACCACGGCGACCTCAGCCAGCCGCAGCGTGAAAGGCTGTTGCTGCGTTTCCGGCAGCGCCAGGTGCGCTGGGTGGTGGCCACCGACATTGCGGCCAGAGGGCTGCATGTGGATGACCTGACGCATGTGATCAACTATGACCTGCCAGACAGCCTGGAGAGCTACGTTCACCGAATTGGCCGCACCGGGCGGGCGGGCAAAGAAGGCAAGGCAATCTCGCTGCTGAATCCGCTGGACAAGCGCAAGCTGCGAGACATTGAGCGCCATATTCGTCAAAAAATCGAGATTGGCAACATTCGCACCCGCGCCCAAATTGAAGCTCGCTATCTGCAAAAGCTGCAAGATCAGCTGCGTGAGGCAATTGCGG
>CASBQH010000242.1 GCA_949127695.1 Synechococcales cyanobacterium PMM_0073 | reverse complement strand
TTCTGGCTAGCCGACCGGTTTCGACGGCTATACCCGCAGCCGATTCTGCCCAGCCTGCCCGAAACGCTCTGGATGGGCGGCGGCTTTAGCTTCCTGACGCTGGCCGGACTGGCGGCGATCTTCCGAGTTGCCGACAGCCCTTGGGCGACGCTGGGCTATTTATCGCTGATTTTAATGCCGCTGCCGCTGAGCTTGCTGCTGCTGCTGTTCTGGCAAGGGCGCTACCACGATCTGATGCAGGTCAGCTACTTTGTCGAAGATGGCAGCATCCGGCAGCTGCGCTTCATGATTGGTCGCTTGCCCAATATTCCAGGCTATCCTGACTTCCGCGCCCGCTATAGCGCGATTTTGTGGGACAAGCGCTGGAGCTGGCTCAACTACTTTGACTTCAGCGTGAATAACCAGATGCGGTTTGGCTTCAATGACATTCGGCTGCGCGACGAAGCCATACCGGGAATTATTTCAGCGCTGGCCTGGTATCAGTGGAGCTTTGGGATTATTTACTTTGCCCTGCTGCTCTGGACGCTCTCCCGCACCATTCCGGGGCTGAACCTGCTGCTTTATTTTAAGTGAGGTTCAAAGCCTTAAGAGCGGTTTTGTACCTGATCTTCAGTCACGAGCATATTGTGGCAATTTCTGATCGTGGTGCAACCAGTGGCCAATGCCCATCGGTAGCTCATAGATAACCAGTTGCTCCCACATCCAGCCGCACCACCTGCGCCTTGCCAACGCCTGCTGCGGGCGGTAGCGACATGCCCCCATTCGTGACGACATAGAGACTGTTGGAATCGGCTGGGCTGTGGCCAAAGGCAAGTGCCGTGCTGCCTGTCATGCCTTGAGTCTCTGTGGCGATAATCGTGATTTGCAAATCCGGCGAGATTCGCACGACGCTGTTGTAGACGTGAGTTGTGCCGTAGAGATTGCCAGTGCTGTCAAAGGCAAAATCGTCGAGGTTGACCTGCTCTAAGATGACCGCTGGCGCTGTGGGTGCAAAATCTGGAGCGAGCGGAATTTTGATCAGCTGCTGGCGCTCGGTGTGGGAGGCATAGAGTGCATTTTGGTAAAGCTTGATGCCGTTGACCGCCGGAAACGGATTGTCGGGGTTAGCGCGCGCCAGCTTTTGATCTTGCAGCCAGATCCGGGCAGTTTTGGCTTCAGCGTCGATTTCCCAGATTGCGCCTTTGTAAGAGTCAGCCACCCAGTAGCAGCCGTTCGGAGCAGGAGTCATGCCGTTGAGGAACATTGCATCAGGTAAAGTGACAAGGATTTCAGGCTCGCCATCTAGATGAATCCGAAAGACTGCCGGAACGCCAGCAGCTACGCCAGATACGAGCAGACTGCCCGACGGCTCCAGCGCAATTCCGGCGACTAGGCCATCGACTTTAGCGAACTCTGCAATGTTACCATCTAGCCTAACAACATATACTTTTCCTTCCTCATAGCTCGTAACAAATAGCGTTCCGGCTGAATTTACTGTAATGTTTTCCAGAAATGTATTAGCCGGAAACTCAGCAACCGTCTGAGCCGAAACGAGCTGCTCTGGCGTTTGATCAAAAATAGCCGGGAGTTGATTAGTCATGGTTTTGCTCAGTTGGGTTTGGGATAGAGCCAGCCTGCAAACAGCCGAGTCACGCGCGGCATCACCACATAGGTGGTTAGCAGCAGCATGATCACCGAGATCAGCAGGCTCCGCAGCAGCGGCGGTAGGAAAGCCAACGGCGGCTGTAGTGCCAGATTCAGCAGATTGCTGAGCGGAAAGATTACCATTAGGCTGAGCAGCAGCATTTTGTAACGCGGCGGTGGCGTGATTGCGCCTTGGGCAGGTAGCGTGAACCAGGTTTCGAGGCCGGTGAGGATCTGAAACTGGCCTGCATCTACGGTCAGCTGTTGGGCGCGCTCCAGCAGGCGATGCCGAAGGGGTGAATTCTCCCACTGACGCAGATGGCTGAGGCGGTCGAACTTAAACACGACCCGATATTCCTGGCTCTGGGGCGATGGTCGGAAAATGTTCACGCCCAAGTGCCCCTCAAAGCTCTCTGCGGCCTGAATTAGATCGGCCAAGACCTGCTCAAATTCAGCTTCACAACCGGGCTTGACGCGCTGCATTACGTCTACGGTCACGGGTTGGTCGCCAGATTGGTTGCGAGATTGATTCATCCCAGATCATGCTATGAACTTTTAGGACGCGCTGGCACCAGCAGCATAGAACGAAGATCTTATCCAAGCTAGGCTGAAGTATATCAGCAAACCCAGCGCTGCCGCATACTGGTCTTAACATCTCATCAATTCTCAGTATGAGCATTGCGGCTTGGCTCCAATGAAATTCGGCTGCGCGACGACGCCGTGCCGAGGCTAATTTCAGCGCTGGCCTGGTATAGCCGTACTCGAGCTAGTTAGGCCAAGGGACATGAGCCCCTTGGCGATTATGGCGTCTAAATTGTCCTAATCAGAATGCCTACTGCTATGTCAGTGGAGCTTTAGCATCATTTATTTCGGCCTGCTGCTCTAGAGGCTCTCCCGCATTATTCCGGGGCTAAACCTGCTGCTTTACTTTTAAATAACGCGCCATCAAATGAAAAACAGCTGGCGGCTCGGTATTCTATTATTGGCCGCTACTGGCCACAATCATGCTCCAATTTCTAGATCCTCTGCCGTGACCCATGCAAAACCAGCTTGAATCCGAGCGAGCCGCCCTGCAATATCTGCGCGCTCCAACCGCCATTCGCCAGCGCTGCGGTCAGCTATTTGAGCTGTGCCTAAACGATCAGCTCGATTATTTTCGCTGCAATCTGGCTCAGCTTAATCCAGTGACGGACTATGTGATCCAAACCATTCAGCAAAATTATCCGGACTGGCAGGTGCCGTTTCACAGCCGCTGGCGACATTTTCAGGCTGGTGGGGTGGATCGACTAGCTCAGCTCGATCGGCGTTTCAGCCAGCTAGAGCCAGTCGAACGCGCCCGCGCTCAGTTTGACCTTGCCGTGACCAGCGTTTTGCTAGATGCGGGAGCGGGCGCGACTTGGCGCTATCAAGAAGCCGCGACTGGACAGGTCTTTCGCCGCTCAGAAGGGCTAGCCTTGGCCAGCTACGACCTGTTTTTGAATGGCGGCTTGGCCAGCGATCCAACCCGGCTAATGGCGGATGCGGCAGGGCTACAAAATCTGACGCTGGCGGCTCTCGCAGTTGGGTTTCAGGTCACGGAGGCCAATCCGCTGGTGGGGCTGGAGGGACGCTTTCAGCTGCTGCGGCAGCTCGGCTTTAGCTTAAGCGCAGCGCCAGAGCTGTTTGGGGCGACTCAGCCGCGTCCCGGCGGACTGGTCGATTATTTGGTGGCGCAGGCGCAGGCCAATCAGCTCTCGGCGCTGCAAGTTTTTGACGCCGTTTTGGCTGGCTTTAGCCCCATCTGGCCGGGACGCCTGACGCTAGCGGGCGTGAATTTGGGCGATGTCTGGCGGCATTCTAAGCTGCCTGATGCGGGGTTAGGCTCCCAGCTCGTGCCGTTTCACAAG
>CASBQH010000241.1 GCA_949127695.1 Synechococcales cyanobacterium PMM_0073 | reverse complement strand
GTCATTCCCGGCTCCTGGTAGATGTCGTTGATTGCCCGAATCCGGCCATTCTGGTACTGGCTGACATACTTCTGCCGGAAACAGGGATCGCCAATTGTCTCGTTGAGCACGGCAGGCAGCCCGTCGGCAACCGACTCAGCCACCATTGTGCCGCTCCAGTCGGAGTTAAACCGGTAGACCACGACGCGATCTGCGCCCAGGTATTGCCTTGCTCCTTGAACGACCGTTTCGTAGAGAATTTCGAGCTTGGGCGACTGCCGAATCCGCGCTGACAAACTGCTAAACAGCTGCCGCTGCTGTCTTTGCTGCTGCTGCTGCTGGCTCATGATCTGCATTTGGCCAGAGAGCTGCTGGAGCCGATCTTCGAGCTGCTGGAGCGCGTTGCCATCGGAGCTAGTGGCGGGCATCAGCCTGCCCAATCGACTGATCACGGCATTGGCATTTTCGACCGGGCGCAGCAGCCGCTGAGTTAAGAGATTGGCGGCGGCGGCGGCGGCAACTGCGCTCAAAATGCCGCCAAACATCAGCGTCCCAACTGGACTGGGAAATAGATAGCCTGCTGCGCCTACCAGCAGCACTGGCACTGTGCTAAATCCAATTGCGACAATCGCCACCTGCTGCTTGAGGCTTAAGCTTTCCCAACCCCGCGGCGGCGTCTGGCTGACTGCCGGGGTTGGAGGGCTGACCTCAGGCGGTGTGACTGCCACAGATGCGGCTGGCGCGGCTGGCAGCTGGAGATCTGGTGGCAAGTGGCTGAAGCTACTGGCAGCAGGGTCATCGATCTGGAGATCCCTGAAGGGATTGACGGTTTTTCCTGGAGCTGCTGTCAATCCTTCAGATCGCTCAGGAAATCGCTCGGAAAACTGTTCGGGAACCTTACTCTCAGTCACGGGTATTTGCCTCTAATCTGCTTTCAATACATCGAGAATTTTTGCCCCATCTAGCACCAGCAGGGTTTTCTGCTCAGAATTCTGATAGGCTCCCTTCAGACAAAACGCCAGTTGGGGCGTTAGCTCAATCGCCGCTAGCGGTAGGGGCTGAATTTGGCTGGCCGGACAGAGAATTAATTGACCGACCTGTCGTACCGCAATGCCGACATGCGACTGCATCTGATGGATCACCATAATGCTCAGATGTTGCCGACAGTTCTGGACAAACAGCGTCTCCAACCCCAGCAGCGCCGCTAAGTCAACGATCCATAACACTTCACCTCGATGATTGCAGATGCCCATGACGGGTTCAGGCCGATCAAAGATCGGCACGACCTGACTAGCTTCCAGGCTCAGCACTTCCCCCAGCTGCGCCGTTAAGATTAAAGCCTGAAGGGTCGGCGTTAGCTGAAAACTCAGAAACTGGCAGCTTTGATCCGGCGGCAGGACTGGCTCGGAAACCGCAGAATACCTAAACTCACGCACGTAGGCTGCTCCTGTGGGGCTTTAGCAATTCTTTGAAGATTTTATAAAATATTAGCCTATTAATATAGCTGATTGTTTTGCTGGGAACTACTGAGGGCAAAGTAAGATATCTGCTAACTCTCTACTGAGTGAGAACACTGAGCTTAATTTTTCCTATTCTATCGCCGTTTAGCTTTAGAAGCTTGAGTTAAATTCTAGATCAGTATTATTTCTAACATCTGTTGTAATGCGAACGGCTGCTGCAACCTGGCTGCGGCTATTGAAAACTGTGCTTGGAGAAGCTGGCGGCTTAATTTTCGGGCTTCTCCAGCCTCTGGGTTCTGTTTGACATTTGGGGGAATCAGAGTTCAGATTTTAAAGACTGAATCTAGGAAGCTTATTTGTTAAAGATATTGTTAGAGATACAGTAGTTAAATATCAGTTAAATACCGAGTTGCCTGATTTGACCGGAATCGGCTCTCTACAGCTGTTCCCATCTGAATCAAACTATAAAAATCTTTCGCTCAGCCCACAGCCCAACCTAGCCTCGCCATAGGGCGCTACCTGCCATGATCTGTTGCCTCAATCCGCAGTGCCAGAAACCCCTCAATCCTGATGATGCGAAGGTTTGTCAAAACTGCGGTGCGGCCTTAAATCTGCTGAGAGGGCGCTATCAGGCGGCTCAGCTGTTGGGGCAGGGTGGCTTTGGCCGCACCTATCTGGCGCTAGACGGAGATCGACTGAACTCTGAATGCGTGATTAAGCAGTTTTCGCCACAGGTGCAGGGGACAAAATCGTTGGAAAAAGCCGTGCAGCTGTTTAACCAGGAGGCGGTACGGCTGCATGAGCTGGGCGAACATGCCCAAATTCCGACGCTGCTGGCCTATTTTGAGCAAGAGGGCTATCTCTATCTGGTGCAGCAGTTTATTGAAGGGCAGAGCCTGCTGCAAGAAATGAAGCAGCAGGGTGCGTTCGGCGAACGGCAGATCCGAGATGTATTGGCCGACGTGCTGCCGATCTTGCGGTTCGTGCATCGACATCAGGTGATTCACCGTGACATCACGCCCATGAATATCCTACGGCGGCAGTCTGACGATCGGCTGATGCTGATTGACTTTGGCGTGGCCAAACAGCTGAATGAAGAGTCCCCTGGCCAAGCCGGGACGCGGATTGGCACGGAGGGCTATGCGCCGATGGAGCAGTTTCGCGGCGGCAAGGCTTATCCGGCCAGCGATCTTTATAGCTTGGGAGCCACCTGCCTGCATTTAATGACCGATAGCCGCCCAGATAGCCTATATGATCCGCTGAATGGCCAGTGGTTCTGGCGCGAACATTTGCAGCAAAAGCAAGGCGTCACGATCAGCGATCAGCTGGCGCATATTCTAGATTACTTGCTGAAGGATCTGGTCAACGATCGCTACCAGTCGGCTGATGAGGTGATGCGAGATCTGAATGCGGACTCGTTTTTTCCTGCGACTCAGCCGATGCTGCCACCGCCTTCTGCCCCGCCCGCTGCTGAGCTGCCCAGATCGCGATCTGGGGTTCCTAGCTCTAGACCGATCACCTCCAAACCCCCTACTTCTAGGC
>CASBQH010000240.1 GCA_949127695.1 Synechococcales cyanobacterium PMM_0073 | reverse complement strand
GTTAAAGCTCTGCTCAAGCTGTTCAACGCGCTGGCCTGTAGACTGGCCTGTAGATTGGGCCTCAGCTAAGCTCATTCGCCACCTCCAAATACTTCAACATTGGCAAACAGACAGGCGGGCGAGCCATGGCCCACCCGAATCGCCTGGTTGGGTTCGCCCTTGCCGCAGTAGGGCGTGCCATACATCTGCCAGGTGGATTCGTCGCCAACGCGCACCAGCTGATGCCAAAATTCTGGCGTGGTGGCGCGGTAGTTGGGGTTCCGCAGCGT
Organism: Synechococcales cyanobacterium PMM_0073; assembly: GCA_949127695.1. GTDB lineage: Bacteria > Cyanobacteriota > Cyanobacteriia > Elainellales > Elainellaceae > Elainella. Next base: position 6,393 of record CASBQH010000240.1, on the reverse strand, counting down.
TTGGGTGATTTGGCCATTTTCGATTAGCTTGGCATATTCACAGCCGAACTGAAACTTGTAGCGCTGATCGTCGATTGACCAAGAGCGATTGGCTTCCATATAGACCCCATGCTCCACGTCTCGAATCAGCTCGGCAAACGAGTCGGTTCCAGGCTCCAGATTCAGGTTGGCCATCCGGTCAATCGGCGGGCGGTTCCAAGAGCAGGCGCGGGCACAGGCGACTCCGGGCTGGTTCAAGCGCGCCTGACTTTCTAAGCTGCCTAAGCCGCGCAGCAGCTGACCCGACTGGATCAGATATTCCCGGCTGGCCGCAGCGCCAATATCATCAAAGCTATAGCTGGCAAACTCGCCCGGTACGCTGGGATTGAAGGTGATATTCATTAGCTCGGAGCCGTAGGACAGCGAGCCAAAGTCTTGAGGTTTGACAAAGCTGCCGCCCGCATAGTTGCGCTCATCGCCCAGAATCCGATCTAGCTCTAGCGGATGCCCGACGCTCTCGTGAATTTGCAGCATCATCTGGTCGGGAGCCAGCACCAGCGCGGTGGTCAGGCTGGGACATTCGGCGGCGGTGAGCAATTCCACTGCCTGTTCGCCAATCTGCTGCGCCTGCTGCCACAGATCGTCGGTTAAAAACAGCTCCCAGCCGCCCTGATAGCAGTGAGCCAGCTGCCCGTTGTGGCTGCGCTGCTGTACAACCGCGCCATCTTGCGCCGTGACGCCAAAGTGAGTTTCTAGCAGCGAAAACTTTTGATAGACCTCAGAGCCGTTGCTGCTGACATACCAGGACTCGGTTTCGTTGGTAACGGCCATCGCCTGCGCCTGGACAATTTGCTCTGAGACTTTTAGCTGCTGGCAGAGCCGCATCAGCAGATCGTTGATTTCGGCAGGTGACAGGGCGTTCAGCGGCTTGACGTAGGGCGAGGCATATTGACCAACCACCTTGGGACGGACGGCTGGGGTGAGCGGATGAACTGCCCAGCGACTGGCCGCGACTGCCTGCTGTTGCGCCAGTTCAGCAGCGGCTTGCAGACCCGCAATCGACAGATCGTTGGTGGCTCCATAGCCAATTTGACCCTCGACCATGACCTCCACCATTGCCCCTTGGCTGGTCGATTTGCCGTTGCGCTGCGGCTGTCCATCGCGAACCGAGCATGACCCAACCGTTTCTTTGACCATCCGAATCCCGACCCAGTCTGCCGCCAGCTTCAGCGCTGTCAGCCTCTTTGAAAGTTCAGCAATCATATTATGATGTCTCATCTCAAATCGATGGTTATGACCGACTCTCTATCCTGCGTAGTTTTTCTATTCTAAGGATTGCAGTAAGCACAGTGGGCAGGATCAGCCTGACTGGCGACAGTTTCAACCTGACGATGGCCGCAGTGCTGGCAGCCGTAGATATTGGCCAGCGTGAGTTCGGTGGGCTGATGGCACCAGGCGCAGGGCAGTCCGGGCTGGCGCTCGGCAATATCAAACCCTGGCCAGCCGCAGTTGGGGCAGGGTTGGCGGAGTTTCTGCACCAGATTTTCGGTGGCCTGCTGGATCACCTGCATTCGCTGCGGATTGTAGTGGGCGCGCATGTCGGTTTCTAGGGTCACGGCTGCTGAAGCAGTCAGTCCGCGCTCAACGGCGCTCGTCAGCTCAGCTTCTGAGGTAATCCCTTTGAGCAGCTGATCTTTGCTTCTCAGCATTAAACAATGCTGCGGAAACCCAATCTTCTGGGCAAATTGCAGCGCCTCGGCCAGCGAGTGCACCTCTGCCTGAGCAAAGTTGGTGGCGGTCGAGAGCGCTTCGCCCCAGATTTCTAGCTCGGCTTTACCGTCCAGCAGCAGGAGCAGCTCGCGGTTACAGGGCAGATAAGGCAGAGCCGGATGCGGCCCAAATGCCCCCTCGCTGGCAATCGCCAAATCCAACCCTGTCAGCTGCATCGCCTGCTTTGCTTTGGTCTGCGCCGCCTCTCGCTGACTGCCCGCCCGCTTCACCTCGCGGCTGAATGTGCCAAATTGATCGGTATTGAAGGCGAGATTGAGCTGAGCGGGCAGGATCACGGTGATCCCCAGCTCGGCTAGCAGCGGTGCGATCACCTGCTCTTTGCCATGCATCGTGGCCAGAACTGCCGTTCGATTCGCAAACTGTGGAACTGCATTAGCGTCGGACATGGTATTTCACTACAAAACCTGCGTTCTAGCAATTATTTTTGCGGGAATTCTGCCATTCGAGGCAGACAGAGACATTAAAATCTTGTTACATTAATCAATAATTCTAAACTTATTGGCGATTCAAGCAAGTCTGGAGAACAGCTTATGAGAACTATTAGTCCGGCCTGGATTCTGAGACGGTTGGCAACGCTGACGGCTGTGATCTCGCTGACGCTGGTGTTAGTTGCGGCGCTAACGGGCATTCTGCTGGCGTTTTACTATGATCCAAGTGTGACAGGCGCGTTTGAGTCGCTGCGTCGGATTACCGAGGAGATTTCAGGCGGTAACTTGGTGCGGAGCTTGCATAATGCTGCTGGCAACGCCTTAATCTATGTAGCACTGCTGCAAATTTTCGTGATGTTTTTTGGGCGTAAGCATCAGCCCGCCTGGTTTACCGGATGGCTCAGCGGCGGCTTCTTGGCGCTTTCAGCGATTGGTTTGGGCTGGACGGCAATGATTCTAGATTGGGATCAGATTGGCTACTGGCGGCTGAAGATTGAGATGGGAACGCTGGGCAACCTGCCCGTGCTAGGACCAATTTTGAAGGCAATTTTCTTGGGCGGCGACAGCATCTCGTCGATCACGCTGACCCATATGTATACGATCCACAGCTACTTGCTTTCGGTGGCTGCACTGACGCTCTCGGTCATTCACTTAGCGGCTTTGGTCTATCAGGAGCGGCAGAACTTACGACAGCTTGCGGTAGTTGAATCTGCTGCATCTGAGCCAGAAAAAGAGCTAGTTGCAAGTCGGTAGGACGAGTGTTGCTACGGCTCAATCACGGGATGCAGGAACTCATAGCCTGCGTCCCGTAACTTCTGATTTGAAACCCGCGCATTATAGGGGCGACTGCTAGTTTGGGTGATGTCCCAGGTTACGGACGGCAGACTGTGAGCTGCAAAAATCTGCTCAAACAGCTCGCCGGTTGTAGTCGGCTGATTCTGCACCAAGTTATAAATGCCGCCCAGCTGCTTAACTCTAGCAAACTCAACTGCGCCCACAATATCGTCAAGATGCACCCAGTTGCTGGCCTCATTGCCGTCGCCCGGTCGCACTGTGCCCGCAATGCTGCCAAATATTTTGACTAGCTCGCGGCCTGGGCCATAGATGCCGCCCAAGCGCAAAACGCAGACTTTAAGCCGATCTCTCAGCCGATCTGTGGCGCTGAGCAAAACGCGCTCGGCTTCAGCGAGAATCTCGCCGTTGGCGTTGGCCGGAAAAATCGGCGAATCTTCCGTCACCCAGTTGGCTTGGTGATCACCATAGACCGCATAGCTGCTGGTATAGATGATTTGCAGTAGGCTGGCGGGCAAAACCTGCACCAGTGTTTTAGCTGTCTCTAGGTAAGTCTCGGCGTAGGCTGAGCGATTTGGTGCGCCCAAGCTGAGCAGCAAAACCTGCTGTTCCTGCAACAGCTCGCGCAGTGCCTCGGCGTCATTGCCCCGCACAACTATTGCCCGACTGGCCAGATTCGAGAGCATTGGCAGGCGCTCTATCCGCGTTGTAGTGGCCGTAACGCTCAAGCCCTGTTGATGCCAAAACTGGGCAATAGCCATGCCCACATAGCCGCAACCCAGAATTGTGATGTTCATTAGATCGTCTGCACGAAGAATAGCGCTGCTACCCTATCACAGATTCAATCCACAAATTTAAGCTTCGGGAAGCAGGCTGCTGCTGTAAGCGTCAGCGGTAAAGCCCGGAACTCGCTCGCTGTAATCAATCCCTGTACCTGTAAAAGAGGTGGCTAGCTGCTCAAATGAGTTAGAGCGCCAGTTGCGGGCGTGAATTGGCTTAGACTGCTCGCCCCGGAAATAAGCCTGCGTGCCAATTAGTGCAGCCGCAACCCAAGCAATTGCAAACAGTGAAATTAAGATAACCATATGGAGCCTCCTAAAGCAAAATAAAGCAAAAATTTTGGTAACAGCTAATCTGCTCGGTGATTTAGAACAGACTTGGCGGCTGCAATAGACCGATCGAGGCTAGATGGGAGAGCATCTGCACAACGACAAAGCTTTGAAGAACCGCCAACTTATGTAAACAAATATAACAATAAAAGTTACAAAACTGCAACATTTATTGCAAAGTCTTGAAAGTAGTGATACTAGAAAAACCCTAAAAACTTATCATGACTCAGCTTCAGCGATTAACGATTGCGCCCAATCAGCTAGCCGACTGCCAAATTTCGCTGAGTAAACCCCAGCAGCACTATCTCTATCGAGTGCTGCGGCTGCGGGCGGGCGACCAGCTGATTGCAATGGATGGCCAGTCCTGCTGGCTGGCTGAGTTACAGGCAGATCCCGGCATTGCCCTACTTCTAGAACAGCGCTTGACCAATACCGAACTTCCTATCGCCATCACCCTGCTGATCGCCATGCCCAAAACTGGCCTAGAAGACTTAGTGCGTCAGGCCACCGAAATTGGCGTGCGGCGAATTGTGCCGGTGCTCAGCCAGCGCAGCTTGCTCAACCCTAGCTTGCAGAAGCAGGCACGCTGGCTAAAAATTGCCCAGGAAGCGGCTGAGCAGTCAGAGCGCCAGTTCATTCCCGAAATTTTGCCGCCGCAGCCTTGGACAGATGCGCTCGCCGCCGCACCACAGCCCGCCTATCTCTGTGAGGCGCGTGGCCAGCATCCGCATCTGCTCAGGCTGCTGACGCCGCCATTCCCCCCTCAGCTCAGCTTGGCCATTGGGCCAGAGGGCGGCTGGACAGAGGCCGAAATTGCTCAGGCAGCAGCAGCGGGCTATCAGCCTGTTTCGCTCGGAGCCAGAGTGCTGCGAGCGGTCACGGCTCCCTTGGTGGCGCTGGCGCTGGTGGCGGCGGCAGTCGAAGCAACCTGATAGCGATCCGAAGGCGACAAGACCGGGCAAAACCCCCTTTCCAGACCCCCAAAAAAGCTCTAAGGTAGACAAAAATCTTGTCTTCTTTTTGCCAACATGCTGGATCAAATTGCTGCGGCCTTCGATCGCCAGGACTATAAAATAGCGGCCTCGTTGCTCAAGCAGTTGCAGCAACAGTCGCCAGATAGTCCCTGGGTGACGTTTTATCTTGGCCGACTGCGAGAGGCGACCGGCAAGCTAGAAGCCGCAGAGTTGCTCTATCGCAGCTTGCTGCAAGTCACGGCCAATCCCAAAGTCGCTGCTCAGGCAAGGCTAGGAGTCCAGCGGCTGGCGACGCTGAAAGCCGCAGCTCCAGCCCCCCCGGCTACCGAGAGTGCGGCTGGAGCTGGGGTGCTGGTGCTAGAGGCTATTGCCCCAGACTATCGCCAGCAGGCCGCCCAACGATTTGGTCAAGTGATGGGAATAGATGCCTACAGCGCTCGGATGCTGTTACCCAGTCGCGGCTGGCGGCTCTATCGAGTGGGCGATGCAGCTGAGCTGCAAAAAATTAGCCAGCAGCTGAGAAAAGCCGAAATTCCGGCGTTTTGGCAGCCTGTGAGGGCAATTCAGGCGCTGAAGGTCTTTCGCGTTCGCTATATTGAAACGGCCTCACCGCAGGTAAAAGTGATCTGCGAGAACGAAGCCGGACAGACGGGCGGGCTGAGCTTTGGCTGGGCAGAAGTCAGCGATCGAGTCGAGGGCAGGCTGCCGATTTTTGAGCATGTGGTGGATCTGAATGCTCGCAATCAGCTGACGCGCCGCGAAGCCACCCAAGACTATGCCCAGGTGATCGATCTGCATCTGCCGCAGCGCCGCTGTATTTTGCGGTTTGGCGACTGGAGCTATCAGTTTGGCCAGGGCGTTTTGCTGGACGCGAAGCAGGACGGTGAGCTGGTGGCTACGCAGCTGAGCAACCGGATTCGCTGGAATAAGCTGGTTTATTTTTTAGATGAACAGCTCAGCGCTGTGCCGGTTTGGACTGAGTTTCCGCAGTTTGCCGAGACAGCGCTAGAGCTGCTGCCGCTGATTGAGCTAAAGTCGCAAATTGACCTGCTCCGCAAGGCTCCTAGCCAGTGGGATCAGGCGTTTCAGCTCTACAGCGGACTGGTGTCTCAGACTCGATCGGCGCTCTGAGGCAGCGCTAACGGGCGGCTATTTGCGCGGATTCACATCCTTGGCCATATCCCGGAACATATCCATGCTGGGTCCAGGACGACGACGCGGCGTGGGGCTGGGCATGAGGAAATCAGTTGCAAAGTTTGTGATGGCTGCGGGCTGAGCAGCGGCAGGCTTGGGGCTGGCTGGCTGGCCTTCTGGTTTGGC
>CASBQH010000239.1 GCA_949127695.1 Synechococcales cyanobacterium PMM_0073 | reverse complement strand
AGGGCGACTGGCTATAGGAGTCTTGCCCAGGCGGCTGAGCATAGGGCGACTGTCCTGGCTGATTATAGGGCTGCTGGCTATAGGGTGGCCGACCATAGGGTGGCCGACCATAGGGCTGCTGGTAAGGCGGCTGGGGCGCTTGAGTGGGCGGCAGCGCGTAAGGCGGCTGTCCGGGTGCTTGGCCATAAGGCGATTGGCCATAAGCTGGCTCTGGCGGCTGGTAAGGTGCTGAAGGCTGCGCCGGAGCCTGTGAGTAGCTCGGCGGCTGGGCATCGTCGCTATTGTCATAGTCAGGATTAGCATAGTCAGGATTGGAGTAGTCGGGGGTCTGCGCCTGCGCCGGAGGCTGTGTTGAAACCAGATCGCCCCGCACCCAGCCCGCTGTGCCCGATGCGAGCTGAACCTCGTACCAGGTGAAGCCATCGTCCCCTTGAGCGCTATTAGAAATCTGCACCTGATCGCCGGAATAGCCCATCGACTGCACCTCCGCCGAAGTGCTCGCATTGCTGCGAATATTGATTGACGCACCGGCCTCGCTGGCGTTGAGATAGGCGGATTGCCCGACCTGTGCCGTAGGAGCAGGCGCGGGAGCAGGCGAAGAAGCCGGGGGCGGTGTCGCTGGGCTATTTTCGGTATTTTCAGCGGCAGCTGTGGCCTGCTCCACCACGCCGCCAATTGCTTTGGCCAGAGTGAGGGCTTTGGCGTAGCTGGTAAAGCTGGCCGCCTGCACAGTAGGCTTACCGCTCTTGGCGCGGGTCACGCTGACGGCATCGCCGCAGTAGCGGGTGCGGATGTCCTCTAAGCTCGCGCCATCAACGAACACAGAGTACCAAGAGTCGCTGGGCTCAGAGGCTTGATCGCCGCAAGAGGTCATGGGAAAGTTAAACTGGCTGCTGGGGGCAGCACTGGATGAAGGGCTAGGCGACTGGCCATAGGTGGCCGTTGCATTGGGATCTGTAGCGCTGGCTGAGGGATCAGCGTCGTAGGAGGGGGAGGCCATGCAGGCGGTCAGGCTGCCCAAACAGAGCAGAGGCAGCAGCTTGACCAGCATCCTGGAATCAGTCGAACTGGATATGCGGTGGAAATCGTTCGGTCTGACCATAGGACATAAGCTCTACTGAGGACTGCTGTCGAGCGCTGTTTTATCGCTATGTAGGGTCTTAGAAGCTGAATCTACATGCATCTAGTGCCTACAGGCTAGTTTAGCAATTTATTTCAAATCGCCCGCATTATTCTAGCCGTAGAAAAATGAAACAGCTGTTAATGACGGGAGCCAGCGGTTTTTTGGGCTGGCATCTTGGCCAAATGGCTCAGGTGGCTGGCTGGCAGGTTTACGGCAGCTATCATCGTACGGTTGCATCCTCGGCTGAGCTAGCTGGCGTCACGTTTTTCCCGCTGGATCTAACCGATACAGCCTCACTCAAGCTAGTCATGCGAGAGCTGAAACCTGACGCGGTGTTGCATCTGGCGGCGCTCTCTAGCCCCAACGCCTGCGAGGCCGAGCCAGAGCGCTCTTATCAAATTAACGTGGCGGCGGCAGCTGAACTGGCGGGCTGCTGCGATGCGGCCAGCATTCCCTGCCTATTTACCTCGTCTGAGCAAGTCTTTGACGGCCAAAATTCGCCCTACCGCGAAGCCGATCCGATCTGCCCAATCAACCGCTACGGGGAGCATAAGGCGGCGGCAGAAGTGGCCATGCGGCAGCGCTGCCGTCGGCTGACGATCTGCCGTCTGCCGCTGCTGTATGGCGTCGCGCCGGCGGATAGCTTCATTCAGCCCTGGATTCGCGCCCTGCGAGCCGGACAGCGGCTGGATCTATTCACAGACGAAATTCGCAGTCCAGTCAGCGGCTTTGATGCAGCTCAAGGCATTTTGCTGGCGCTCGACTTACTGATGCGCGAGCAAGCTCCCAGTATTCTCCATCTGGGCGGCACGGAGCGGCTGTCGCGCTATGCCATGGGGCAAACGCTGGCTGAATTGCTGAATATTTCTGAGGCTAAGTTAAATCCGCGACGCCAAAGCGAAGTCAAAATGGCCGCGCCCAGACCGCCCGACGCCTCGCTGGATAGTTCGCTGGCCTATAGTCTAGGATTTCGGCCTCAGAGCTGGCGTGAGTCGCTGGAAGCACTGCGGCCTCGGCTGTAGGCGGGTGAAAACTCACTCTTGACTCACTCTTGAATAAATTGCTCAAGGTCAGCCACCGCATCGGCCAGTAGCTCTAGGTCAATCGGCGGCTGAAACTCTGAGCTAATCTTTAACGCTGCATTCGCTTCAGCAGGCGGACGGACTCTGACAGGCTTAGCTGCAAAGCAGTCGGCCAGCTGATCGAGCGATTCCATAAAGGCATCGGCGGCGGCTTGGCGCTCTGCCTGCTGATGGCCTGCCTGCTGACGGCCTGCCTGCTGATGATTATCCATGTGGCGTTCCACAAACATCATTGACTAAAGTGCTCAGGGATTAAAGTGCCCAATTGGATTGTCTAATTACCCCTTCACCATTGAGAATTAGGGTAGGGTAAGATTTTGACCCAAGTTTTAGCACCCGACTTTCAGCGAATTTTAGCGATAGAGGCAGAGACGAAGTGAGTCACGGACTAGATTACGACCTGGTAATTATTGGTGCTGGCGTGGGCGGACATGGCGCTGCTCTCCATGCAGTCAGCTGCGGCCTCAAGACCGCGATCATTGAAGCGGCAGAGATGGGCGGCACCTGCGTCAATCGCGGCTGCATTCCCTCGAAGGCACTGCTGGCGGCTTCTGGTCGAGTGCGAGAGCTTCGCAACGCGCATCACCTACAGGCGCTGGGCATCCAGGTGGGTCAAGTCACGTTTGAGCGCCAGACCATTGCCGATCATGCCAGCGGTCTAGTCGAAAAAATTCGCGGCGACCTGACCAACAGCCTGAAGCGGGTCGGCGTCGAGACGATTCAAGGCCGAGGCCGAGTTGCCGGAGCGCAGAAGGTGAGCATTACGACGCCATCGGGCGAAGAGAAGATTATTACCGCGCAAGACATTATTATTTCGGCAGGTTCTGTGCCCTTTGTCCCTCCCGGCGTGACGCTGGACGGCAAGACTGTCTTCACCAGCGACGACGGTCTAAAGCTAGACTGGCTGCCCGATTGGGTGGCAATTGTCGGCAGCGGCTATATTGGCTTGGAGTTTGCTGATATCTACACGGCGCTGGGCAGCGAGGTGACAATTATTGAGGCGCTCGATCAGCTGATGCCAGGGTTTGACCCCGATATTGCCAAGCTGGCACAGCGAATTTTGATTGCCCCGCGCGATATTGAAACCAAAGCGGGCGTGCTGGCGATGAAGGTGACGCCCGGATCGCCCGTGGTGATTGAGCTAGCCGACGCCAAGACCAAAGAAATTGTCGAAGTGCTAGAAGTCGATGCCTGCCTGATTGCCACCGGACGAATTCCGGCGACGCAGGATCTGGGCTTGGAGTCCGTTGGGCTGGAGCTAGATCGGCGCGGCTTCATTCCGGTCAACGACGAGATGGCCGTTTTGCGCGACGGTCAGCCGCTGCCGCACCTCTGGGCAATTGGCGACGCGACGGGCAAAATGATGCTGGCTCATGCCGCCTCTGCTCAGGGCGTGGCCGCCGTCGAAAATATCTGTGGCCGACCGCGCCAGGTAGACTACCGCAGCATTCCAGCCGCTGCCTTCACCCATCCTGAAGTTAGCTTTGTGGGGCTGACTGAACCCGCCGCACAGGAGCTAGCCCAAGCCGAGGGCTTCCAGATTCAGACCGTGCGCTCTTATTTCAAGGGCAACTCGAAGGCGATTGCCGAAGGCGAAACCGACGGTGTGGCCAAGGTGATCTACCGCCAGGACACGGGCGAACTGCTGGGCGTGCATATTATTGGTCTACATGCGGCTGATTTGATCCAGGAAGCCGCCAATGCGATTGCCCAGCGGCGTTCGGTGCAGGAGCTAGCCTTCTTGGTCCATACCCATCCGACCCTCTCAGAAGTGCTGGATGAAGCCTACAAGCGCGCCGCTGTGGCTCATTAAAACACAAGTAAGATCAAGCCATTAAATTTTAGAGATCATGCAGATTCGCCGCCGTTGTCCCAATCCCACCATTGCCGTGGAGTACCTGCGCTATCAAACCAAAGTCCCGGATGCTGAGCCGCAGCATATTCTCGAAGAAATTGTCTGGCACAAAGAAGTTGAAGTGGAGCGGTGGCGCGAAAAGCTGCCCCTGCTCGAACTCCAGCATCAGCTGAAAGAAGCTGCCCCCACTCGCGACTTTGTAGCGGCGCTGCGCTCGGCTTCGACGCAACCCGCCCTAATTGCCGAAGTCAAAAAAGCTTCGCCCAGCAAAGGCGTAATCTGCGAAAACTTTGACCCAGTGGCCATTGCTCAGTCTTATGCAGCCGGGGGTGCAGCCTGCCTCTCGGTGCTGACTGATGCTAAGTTTTTCCAGGGCAGCTTTGACTATTTACAGCAGATCCGAGATGCCGTAGATCTGCCGCTGCTCTGCAAAGATTTCGTGATCTATCCCTACCAGATCTACCGCGCCCGCCTGCATGGAGCCGACGCGGTGCTGCTGATTGCGGCCATCCTGTCAGATAAAGATCTGCGCTACTTTACCAAAATTGCCGCGACTGTCGGCATGGCGGTCTTGATTGAAGTGCATACCCTCGAAGAACTCGACCGGGTGCTGAGTTTGCCTGACCCGCAGCCGCAGCGCCAGATGATCGGCATCAACAACCGCAACCTAGAAACCTTCAGCGTCGATCTGAATACAACGGCTGAGCTGCTGGGTGCTCGCTCTCAGCAGCTTCAGGCGCAGCAGCTTTTGGTGGTAAGCGAGTCTGGCTTGCACAGCCGAGCCGACCTAGACCGAGTGCAGCAGGCCGGAGCTGGCGCTGTGCTCATTGGCGAGTCATTGGTCAAGCAGCCCGATCCAGCCGCCGCGATTGTTCAGATGTTTGCCGATTAGGCTGTCCGTGCCGATATCAGCTTGGAGATCAGCTGAGATTCGTGCTTAGATTGACTTAACTTTCCCTTGACCTCAGGCTGTATGGATCCGATACCTCTTCCGTCTCACATTCACTACGAGCTTCTGCTCCAGCTGCTAGAGCGTCAAACTATTCACGCCATTGGCCATAAATCGCCCCAGCAGGATCAGCTGCATGAGCTGATCTCGACCCTACGCAAAGCCTTTGCCCAGCAGAAACAGCTTGAAGAAAGCTGCGAGCGTTCGCATTTATCCGTGGACTACCGCTGGTCGCTAAATCAGCAGGCTCCGCCAGTTGAACAGAAGCTGTGAGGTAATCAAGGCGATTGAAGCCGATCTCTCTGCCAAAGAGTAGCGCTGCCGGGATGGCTCTGTAAAAATTGACCTCATCTGAAACTCTGCCACAGCTGAAAACCAGCGGATGCTATAGACTGTGAGGCGACAGATTTTATCTAGCTTTTACGCAGCTTTTTGGGAGGTCAGGTTTGCAATCTCGGTCGGTGCAGCCCCAGACAAATCGAGTCCAGCAGCTCGAACAAGCCCTCGATCAAGCCTTGGCTTGCCTTGCCGATCTGCGGCTGCGGCTGCAAGATCAGCAGAGCTTAGAAAACCAGCTAGCCGAAACTGAAAGCTATGCCTCGGTGCAGCAGCAGGCGATTGCGCGGCTGAAGCTGCAAATTGCCGAGCAGCAGCAGGCGCTTGAGCTACAGCAGCGCGAAACTCAACAGCGCGATCAGGCGATTCAGGAACTGCTCTGCACGATTGAAAGCATGACCCAAACTCAGCAGCAGGAAGGCGAACGCCTTCGCTCCAGGCTGGTGCAAGATCAGCAGCAGGTGCAGAGCCATCGCAGCCGATTGGGCAAGCATTTGCAAGGATTGCAGGCAGTTTTAGAGTCGCGCCAGCAGCGCATGGCAGAACTAGAAGCCGAAATGCTGGCGGCTCGTAGCCTCACGACTCAACTCCAGCAGCAGCTAGAAGCCGCCCAACAGCAGATTCAGCTGCTCTCAGGCCGATTTGAGCCAGTTCCAGACTCGCAGATGCCAGAACCGCGTCTCGGTCAGCTTGAGCAGCAGATCGCCGAAATGCAGGAGCAGATTTTGCAGCAGGCGCAGCAAAAGACTGAATATGAAACCGCCGTGCAGTATTGGAAAGATCGCTGCTACGCGCAGCAGGTTGAGCCATTGTCCAGCCCAGAATCACCCAGCCCAGAATCACTGCCAGACGACCTGTTGGCACCGCGCCTGCCGACGGTCGATCTACCTGATTTTCTGGTGCGTCGCCGCCTTGCCGCCAAGGCAAACCTGCCTGCCACTGCCCGCTAGCCGCTCTGAGCTGCTCATTGGGACTTCACTTCCCCACATCAAACCGGGGATCGGTGTATGATTTGGTTTGATATGCCGACCTTCACAGCATAGACTGCCAATGCTCTGGGTTTAGCAGCGGTGCAGCTTTGAGCGTAATTTCAGCTTTTAGAATCTTTGTAGCAACAGGATATACCGATGGACGATAAATTGATGCTGATGATTCCCGGCCCAACGCCAGTGCCGGAGCGGGTTTTGTTGGCTATGGCCAAGCATCCCATTGGCCACCGCAGCGGCGACTTCTCCAAAATTATTGCCGAAGTGACCGAGGGCTTAAAGTGGCTGCACCAAACCCAGAACGATGTGCTGATTCTGGCGGCCAGCGGCACTGGCGCAATGGAGGCAGGCATTATTAATTTCCTCAGCCCCGGCGATCGGGTGCTGGTGGGCAGCAACGGCAAGTTTGGTGAACGCTGGGCGCTGCTGGCCGAAGCCTTTGGCCTCTCGGTGGAGCGTGTCACGGCTGAATGGGGCAAGCCGCTGGAGCCATCGCAGTTTCAGGAGATCCTTGCTGCCGATGCTGAGCGGCAAATTAAGGCCGTGATTGTGACACATAGCGAAACCTCGACGGGCGTGCTGAATGACCTGCAAGCCATCAGTCAGCATGTGAAGGCGCATGGAGCGCTGATGCTGGTGGATGCGGTCACGAGCTTGGGAGCAACCAGCGTGCCAATGGATGACTGGGGGCTAGATATGGTGGCCTCAGGTTCCCAAAAGGGCTTTATGCTGCCGCCGGGACTGGGCTTTGTGGCGGTAAGTCCAAAAGCCTGGGAGGCTTACAAAACGGCGAAGCTGCCTCGCTTTTACCTAGATCTGGGCAAATATCGCAAGGAAGCTGCCAAAAACAGTCATCCGTTTACGCCGCCGGTGAATATGTTTTTTGGCTTGCAGGTCGCGCTAAAAATGATGCAGGCTGAAGGGCTAGAGCAGATTTTTGCGCGGCATCATCGCCATATGAGCGCCATGCGAGCCGCCATGAAAGCTTTGAACTTGCCGCTGTTCACCGCTGATCAAGCTGCAAGTCCAGCGATTACGGCGGTTGCTCCGGTCAGCGTGGAGGCAGAGCAGATTCGCGCTATTGTCCGCAAAAAGTTCGATATTGTGATGGCGGGCGGCCAAGATCACCTGAGCGGCAAAATTTTTCGGGTGGGGCATCTGGGCTTTGTCAGCGACCGCGATATTCTCACGGCGGTTGCGGCGCTGGAGGCCGCTCTGCAAGAGCTGCACTATGAAGTGACGGCGGGTGCAGGGGTCGCGGCGGCGGCTCAGGCGCTCCAGGCTTAAGGCGCTGTTACAAAGTCGAACGGGGCTAGGTATTGAACCCAGCCCCGTTTTAAGGTGGAATTTAAGTCTCGCTGGGATCTGGCGATTGGGTGGTTTCTAGCCAGTCAAAAATCCGGTCAAGCTGCTCTAGCGTGACCAAACCGTACTGCCACAGAATTATCGGCAGTGGTCCCTGATCTTGCTCTCGAAATCGCAGGGCTACCCGAATAGAGGCTGAAGGCAGCGCCAGCTCTTCCTGCAAAAATCGAATAAAGCGACTGTAAGTGGTGGGTGTCATGTTTCACCTCCCGGTGAGTCAATGCCCGAAGCTAGATCGGCTGATCTAGCCAAGTTTTTCGTTTCTGGATGAGCAGGGATCTAAATCACTCCAAGCTAAGAGACGAATTAAGGACCAAGCATAGATGAGATCTCAAAAACTGGACTGCTGTTTTCGGAAGAAACCTGATTTATGAGATTAATTTATGTCAAGCGCTGCTCAACTCAACGCCAAAACTTGGCCAATTAAACACCGGTTTGTCGAGCAAGATGCTGGACTTTAGAATCAAAATGCTGTAAGCTAAGCCTGAAATACTAAAATCCTGTCAACTTACTGTAGTTTAGGGTTGATGCCAGACTACAGAGTAAAAATTCTTTGGGAGTTTTACTGATGGATTCACTCCAGTTCTTTGATCCAACTTCAGTCATTAGCATTCCAGGTGATCAGCGTCTGACTCACAAGCGGATTCGGCTGCGGATTCCTAATTGTTATCAGCAGGAGCCCGTCATTTCTCACTTAATTTCGGACTACAGCCTGACCGTCAATATTACAGCCGCTTTGCTCAGTGTCAATGCGCGAGGAGACGGCTGGTTCGATCTCAATGTTCAGGGAACAGTGCCTCAGATTCAGAGCGCTCTGCTCTACCTTAACGATCTAGACCTCGAAATCTGGCATGATGGCGAGCCAGAGAGTTGGTAGAGGGCTGAAAGTGACCTATTTATTACTCAAAAAACCGAATTTGCAGCTGGTCGCCTGCTTTTAGCCCCAGCTCAGCCGCTCTGCCGCTGCGAAGCTCAATCACCTGGTTAACGTCGGTTCCGGGGCCATAGGTCGGGCAGGGCTGGCTGCTACAGGGCGGCACGTTGGCAATCACAGCTTTTACCTCGCCGTTCAGCAAAAACACCATATCTAGCGGCTGGGGCGTGTTTCGCATCCAGAAGCGCAGCGGGCGCGGCGGGTCAAACGGAAACAGCATGCCCCGGTCGTCTGGCAGAGCGGGGCGATACATTAGCCCTTGCGTTTGCTCAGCCGCAGTACGCGCTACTTCTAGCTGAACCACCTGATCGCCTATCGTCACTTCAGCTGAAATGGGCAGCACTTGAGCCAGATCCTCTTGAACAGTTGGGGTTGAAATCGCTTCAGCAACTGGCATAGCTCCAGTCGCGTCAGAGCCATTGGCTACGACCGAACAGCTGGCTAAGCCAATTGCCAAGCCAGCTGTCAGGCCGAATACATAGAGCGAAGGAGCCGAGAGTCTGGGGCGCATGAGGGGGTTAAGCGTAATGTTGAGCCAAGGCGGCAGCAAGATTCTAGCTCACCAGGATAGAATCTTGCGCCAAGTCATGATGATTCACCTTGCGGCTCACTTTGCCGATGCAGCTGCTTTTGAAAATAGGCCAGCAGGTTATCCCAGGCGTCTGAGCTGAGTGGCACGGTTCCAGCTGCGCCAAACCAGGATGCTAAAGTCTGCCGCTCCTCTGACTGCGCGGCTAATGCTCCCTGCATGAAGGCTAGCAGGCTGCGGTTGACTAGCTCCAGAAACGGTTGATCTCCCAATGCCACCATACAGCCGTAAAACTCCTCGTCAAGCGGTGGTTCTGGCAGCACTTCGTAAAAACTGGCGTCGAGAGCCGCTGAATCGATCAGCGACAGCCGCATGGCTTCTAGCAGAATACCGTCGCTAGATAAAGCATCAATCCGCTGATTTTGCAGCGCCACCAGCCCGTTACGCCGACTGTCAAACGTCACAAACCGCGCTAGCGGAAAGGATCGTCGCATTAGCCGTTGATTGGTGGTATTTGCCAGCACGCCAATGGTAAACTCTGTGCCCAGCCGATGCTTGTTGTTAATCAACAGCTGTGTGCCGGTGACAAAATAGCCGACTGAGAAATCCACCTGTAGCTCACGATTGGCGGTAATACTCGTCGAACCGCAAACAATATCGACCTGGCCTCGACTCACCAAGCCCAGGCTATCGGTATCCGCATTGACCAGCGCCAGCTGAATTGGGCGGCGTAGCTGGCGCTGAAGCGTCGCCCGAATCCGCTCTAGCTGCTCCACCGAGTAGCCCAGCCACTGCCCGTCTGGCGTTTGATAGGCAAAGGGTCTGGCGTCAGTGCGCGTGCCTGCGGTGAGGATGCCGGTGCGGGCAATCCGGCTCAGCGCGGGTTCGGCAGGTGGAGCAGCCTGAGCTAGCGCCATTTGACTCCAGACAGGGCTGGCAAGATTCAAGGCAAAGCTACTCAGGAGCGTCACGCCCAGCGCCAGCAGGCCAGCTCTAGGTTTCGCGCAGCACATAGCCCACGCCTCTCACAGTCTGGATCAAGCGCTTTTCGCTGTCGTTTTCGATTTTGAGCCGCAGATAGCGGACATAGACTTCAATTACGTTGGACTCGCCCATAAAGTCATAGCCCCAGACGTTTTCCAGAATCTGCTCGCGGGTCAGCACCTCGCGGGGATGCTCCATCAGATATTTCAGCAGCTCAAATTCTTTCCTCGTCAGCTCAATCGTGCGGTCATTGCGGATGGCGCGGCGGCTGGTCAGATCGAGAATCAAGTCGCCAAACCGCAGCTGCTCGTTAGGCAACACGTCCGTTTGCAGATAGAGCCGCACTAGCTTCAAAAAGTCCTCGCTGCGGTAGGGCTTGAGAAAATAGTCATCGGCTCCGGCCTGCATACAGGCCACTCGATCTTCCAGCGAGTCGCGCGCCATCAGCAGCAGCACCGGCATTCTGGCTCCATCGGCGCGCAGATGGCTACAAAGCGACAGCCCCGACTCTCCGGCCAGCATTCGGTCAATCACCACCAGCGCGGGCTGCATGGCTCTAGCCTGCTGCAAGCCCGCTGCCGCATCGTGAGCAATCGTCGCCTCATAGCCAGACTCCCGTAAGTCAGTGCTGACATGCTGAGCCAGCAGTTCGTCTGTTTCAATCACCAGTACTTTGGGGCTAACCTCGACTGTAACCATGCGAGCCTCACAAGAAGGGATGCTTTTGGTTCTAGCATGGCACAGGCTGAAAATTACGCTATTTGACGAAATGCCTCAGCAATCGCTAATCAGGGCAGCTCAGGGCAGCTCAACTGAAGTGGGCTTGGCAACATGCGGCAGCCCCCAGCCCAGCTTCTCGCGCAGCACGTGAAAAAATTCGTTCGGGCGCAGCCGCACAAACCGCGCCGCATAGTTAGAGCGCACCACCCGCACTCGATCTTCCGGCAGCACCGCACAGCCCGCATTGCCGTCTACCACCAGCACCAGCGGCGTCAGGTTGGTCGGAAAAATGGTGACTGGCTCGCTGTCAGCAAACACCAGAGCGCGTGAGGCCAGTGAATGTGGGCAAATGGGCACCAGCTGCAAGACAGGCACTCCGGGCGCGATCACCGGCCCCCCGGCGGAGAGCGAATAGGCGGTTGAGCCAGTCGGCGTCGAGAGAATCACCCCATCTGCGGCAATATCAACCGGCGCATGGCTGCCCAGCTCAATTTCAAAATGGCACATGCTGGTCAGCGGCTCGCGGTGCAGCACCATCTCATTCAGACAGAGTGCCTCCCAAACTAGCCTCTCCTCGCGCCAAACCTGTACCTCCAGCATGGCGCGCTCTTCGACTGAATATTGCCCCTGCGTGATTAAATCTAGCGCTTGCGGCAGCTGATTTAGGTAAGCTTCAGTCAGGAAGCCCATGTGACCCGTATTGACGGTCAGCAGCGGGATGCCGCAGGGAGCCATCTGCCGGAAGGCGGCCAGCACGGTGCCATCACCGCCCAGCACCACGCCAAACTCCATCTCTGCATCAAAGCCAGGTGGGGCAAGCTGCGTAATCGGTGTATGGCAGATCGGACGGTGGGGCTGAGAGTAGCCGAGAATGCCACCTGTGCCCGTGGTCAGGCAGACCTCCCAGCCCTGGCTCTTCAGCTTGTCCTCGATCTCTTGAGCGGTGCGGCAAGCGATTGGCTTTGTGTCGTTGTAGATAATGCCAGCTTTAGGCACGCGAGGTATCCAAATATCAGGTGCAAGAATGTCAAAATTCGCGATTTTCGCTGACCGTAGCCCCAAACTATAAGCTGATCATAAATATCGCTTCTATCTAGATTATGTGATTGCTTAAGCTTTGAACAGCGTTTGGCCGATTCTCTCGCTGCGGCTCGTCCCAATTCCCAAACCCCACTTTATCAACCAGACTGAATGACCTGATGCGTTCGATTAGCAGATTGGATTTGTCGATATCGCAATATTCTGTTACAAAAAGAGGGACGGCCTGTTTAATTGTGGCGTGAGCGCTGAATGCGGCTTGTAGTAGTTTTCAGTCAAACGTTCGGAATAGCTAAAAAACCAGCATGTTTAGTAGTTTTACAGGCTCAAAGAGTGGATCTGATTTCGGCGAGCGGATGCTGAACGCAGTTGCCACGCAGTCGATTCGCCATCTGTTTTCGCAGAGCGAGGCAGTCGAGGTGGCGATTCGCTGTCAGCCCTCTAGCAAGCTGATGCAGGGCAGCATTGACAGCTTCAAGATGACTGGACAGCAGCTGGTGATTCGCCGTCAGTTTGAGGTGGTCGAGATGGCCTTTGAAACCGACGCGGTGGCGATTGATTTTGGCTCGTTGCTGGGGGGCAAGCTGCGCCTGAAGCAGCCAACTCAGGCTGTGGCGCAGATTAAGCTGGCTGAAGATGGGATTAATCGCGCGTTCAACGCCGATTTGGTGCAGAAGCGGCTGCAAAAGCTGGAGCTAGAGCCGCTGACGAATCTCTCAGGCGGCGAGCCGGTGTCGTTTCGAGATGTGCAGGTGAAGCTGCTGCCCGAAAATCGCGTCCAGATTTTTGCCAAAACCGATCTGCCCAACCAAGCCGACGTGCCAATTCAGCTCACCGCCACGCTGGTGATTGAGAAGCGGCGGCGGATCTTGTTTCAGGATTCGCAGTTTGAGGGCGAGGGATTACCAGACTCACTGCGCGGCCTTTCAGAAACTTTGAGCAATGCGTTTGTCGAGATCCTGAATGAAATGGTCGATCTTGATCGGTTTGATCTAGATGGCGTGGTGCTGCGGCTAAATCGGCTAGAAACGCAAGACCAGCTGCTGCTGTTTAGCGGCTATGCCCAGATTGAGCATTTTCCCAGCATTTAATCAGCATCTAACTAGAGCGATCTCCGTGATCCCGTTGATTGCCCTAATCTAGCGGTATGCTAGGAGCTGTAGAAATTGGCGAGGACTATGCCATCCAACTTGTTCACAATGGGCGGAGTTGTGATGTGGCCGCTGCTGGGGCTGTCCATCCTGGCGATGGCGCTGATTCTAGAGCGAATTATGTTTTGGCTGCGAATTGTCCGCCGCCAAGAGCGCGTGATGCGTGAGGTGCTGCTGCTCTATCGGCATGATCCTGCTGCCGCGCTGCATCAGCTCGAAAAAAATCTGCACCTGCCTCTCGCCCGGATTTTTCTAGCGGCGCTAGAGCTAGATCAGGCTACGCCCGACGAATTTCGGCTGGCTTTGGAGAGCGCCGCGCAGGCCGAGCTGCCGCTGCTGAAGCGGTTTAATACAGCCTTTGAAACGGTGATTAGCGTCTCGCCACTGCTGGGGCTGCTGGGCACGGTGCTGGGGTTGATTAGCTCATTTGCCTCGCTGCGGATTGGCGATCTGGGCAACACTTCCACCACCAATGTCTCAGCTGGCATCAGCACCGCCTTAATTTCAACTGCCTCTGGGCTGGTAGTGGCCATCGCAACGCTGCTGTTTGCCAATCTGTTTCGCGGCCTGTATCTGCGGCAGATTGCTTTAATTCAAGAATATGGCGGTCAGCTGGAGCTAATTTATCGCCGTCACCATGAGCGAGGAGCTTTCTATGCGTCTCCCCGATGAGCCAGAACCGCCGTTTCAAATCAACATCGTGCCGATGATCGATGTGATCTTCGCAATTCTGACTTTTTTTGTGATGTCTACGCTGTTTCTCACCCGCTCTGAAGGGTTGCCCGTGAATTTGCCAGATGCCTCTACCGCCGAGCGCCAAACTGAAACGCAGCTCGTGGTCACAATTGACAAAGCCGGGTCACTGTCGCTCAACCGCGAGGCCGTTGAGCTAGAGGCATTGGTGGCGGATGTGCAGGCGCAGGTGCTAACGGGCAAGCAGCCGGTGGTGGTGATTAATGCCGATGCCGCCGTGACGCATGGCAAAGTCATTGCCGTGATGGATCGGCTGCGGGCGATTAAGGGGGTGCGGCTGGCGATTGCGACTCAATAGTCCTAAGGGCTTGAAGCAGCAGGCTGGCGCGTTGTTGCACAGCCTCCCAGTTGCCCTGTGCGATTGCCTGCTTGGGGAACAGCGCTCCGGCTAAGCCGACGGCAACTGCGCCTGCCGTAATTAAATCAGCCGCATTTTCTAGCGTGACGCCGCCTGTGGGAATCAGTGGCACTTGGCGCATGGGTCCCTGCAAATGTTGAATATAGGCCGCGCCGCCCATTGTCTCAATTGGAAAGACTTTGACGCAGGTGGCTCCGGCCTGCCATGCGCTCAAGATCTCAGTGGGAGTCAGCGCTCCGGGCAGAATCGGGATCTGCTGCGCCACGGCTTGCTGAATCATCGCCAGACTTAAATGCGGCGTAAACAAAAACTCGGCTCCAGCGTTAATTGCGGCCTGCAAGTCGGCTGGGGTGAGCAGCGTTCCGGCTCCAATGCAGCAGTGAGGCAGCTCAGCTTGCAGGCGGTGCAGCAGCTGGGCGGGCTGGTCGCTGTTCCAGGTGACTTCAATCAGCTCCATGCCGCCTGCGGCCACAGCCTGCGCCATTTGCAGCCCCAGATCGGGGCTGGCGGCACGAATGACCGCAATCGCCTTTTGCGCTTTAAGGTGAGAGAGCCAGGAACTTGACATAGAGCTGAAGCAAAAGTTTGACCCAGAATTTTGGCTTAGAATAGATGGCTCCACTCCCGCTCCCAGCATTTTTCTTGTTGCCAAGTTCTGCCTGTCGCCTCGCAAGACTGCCGATCCTGAAGCCAGGGAATCGCGGTTGGATGAATTTCGCTTTGTTGTCCTGCCATATTGACCTGCGCCAGCCAGAGGACGGTGGGTACGGTGATAGCGGCGAGTAGTCCTAGCAGAGCCAAGCTACCCAAAAGAGTTGAATAGAGATAGCGAGGATGCTCAGCTCGCAGGCGTTTGATCGAGCGACGTTCACGACCGCCTAAAAGCACAACATAAAATCCGCGGCCTGGAAAAGGCAGCATTAGGCGCAGATCAACTGCATGATTGCCTGTTTGAATGCCGCGCGATGCGGATTGAAGCGCCTCCATTTGAGTGGGTGTCAGACTAGCGACCATCTCAGGTGACATCCGCTGTAGAAGTTGCTCAAATGCTGTGCTGCGAGGCGGGACGCTGGGAGGTTTCTTACGGGAGTTCCGAGCGGTAGTGCGAGAGGAAAGGAACATGGGGTGAAACCAGGTGTGGCTGGCCTTAAATGAGTCCAACAGGTTGAGGGATCAGACCCCTTATGTCAATATCCTCATTAAAGCCGCTAACTTGCTGAAATTTCTCAGGTAGATTACTGAGGTTTAGCAGCTTCATCAAACTCTTAACTTTGAGGAGCTGATTAAAAAGCCAGTAAAAAAGGGGGACTGATCCCCCTTGCTACATTTTGATTCAGCGAATCCCAGCCCTAAGCAATCGTCGCCATCTTCACATCGCTAGTGGCCAGCAGATCTTGCAGCTCTTCTGCATCTACCGTCTCGCGCTCGACCAGCATGGCGGCCAGCGCATCTAAGACCAAGCGGTTTTCGGTTAGCACAGACTTGGCGCGACGGTATGCTTGATCCACCAGGTTTCGCACCTCATCATCAATTGCAGCAGCCGTTTCTTCTGAGAAGTCACGCTCGGCCATAATGTCACGACCCAAAAACATGCCGCCCTGCGCCCGACCCAGCGCCACAGGGCCTAGCCGGTCGCTCATGCCAAACCGCGTTACCATTTGCCGCGCCACCCGCGCCACCTGTTGGAGGTCGTTGGAAGCGCCAGTAGTCACTTCTTCTTCACCAAACACCAGCTCCTCGGCAATCCGGCCACCCAGCGCCACCGCCATCTGGTTTTGTAGATAGGAGCGCGAGTAAAGCCCTGAATCCATCCGATCTTCGCTGGGCGTAAACCAAGTGAGACCACCCGCCTGCCCACGCGGGATAATGCTGATCTTCTGCACCGGGTCATAGTCCGGCATCAGCGCCCCAACTAGCGCATGACCCGACTCATGGAAAGCCACCAGCGACTTGCGCTTCTCGCTCATCACCCGATCTTTCTTCT
>CASBQH010000238.1 GCA_949127695.1 Synechococcales cyanobacterium PMM_0073 | reverse complement strand
GACTTGATCAGTGGGTTCAGCGGCTGGGCGGCTGGCCGTTCGCCAGCCGAGGCTTACTGGCGCAATTGGCTGGGTAATTGGCTGGGCTGGCGGCTCCTGCGATGAGTGAGCCGGACGTTTGGCCGAAGAGGGGGGAGGTTGAATCGTCATTTTAGGAACACCTTCTGAACATTGAGTGCCGAGATCAGGATCGTGAAACAAAGCTAAGCATGATGCCGCAGTACCGGAGCCTGGACAATGGCTTCGGGATCGAGCACCAGCAGCATTTCTGGCTTTTGGAGCTGCTGCAACGCACAGCCGCGCAGATAGGGCACTAGCGCCGTACTAATTTGGCCAATTGGCGACTGAATTTGGTTGGACTCTAGCCGCACCATGCCTTCGACTTGCTGCACGGCTAGCCCCAGCGGCACTGCCCCCACCTGTACCAAGATGATGCTGTGCTGCTGAGCGTTAGCATCCAGGCTAGAGATGGCCAGCAGCTGCGCTAAGTCAACCACCCAAATCACCCGGCTACGGCGGTTCATCAGCCCCATCATGGCGGGTGGCACATTGGGGATGGGCGTGAGGCGACGAGTCGGCAAAACAATTGCCTCCTGGACTGAGCGCATCGAAAACACGGCAGGCGTCTGCGGATCAAGCCGGAATTTGAGATAGGCATCCCCAGCCGACTGCGGCAAGCGAGACGGTAAAGCAATGGCTGAATCCATGCGTGAGTTCCTTGTGGGTTAAATGAGGGTTAAATGAGGGCTGAATGAGGACTGAATCAGGCAAACTCAACGAGCCGCTCAAACCAGATGGTTGGCTTCGACGGAGCGCAAAACCCGAATTAACTGCTCTTGGGTAAAGGGTTTGGTCAAGTAGGCATCGGCTCCTTGCTTCATTCCCCAGAGCCGATCAATTTCTAGGTTTTTAGAGCTGCAAATTACAATCGGCACCTTGGCCGTGGCCGGATGTTTTTTAAGGCTGCGGCAAAGCTCAAAACCGCTCATTCCCGGCATCACTACGTCGGTTAAAATGACGTCAGGCGGCTGGGCAACCGCTTTGCTCAAGCCCTCTTTGCCGGTTTCGGCGCTAATCACCGCATAGCCAAATTCGCGCAGGTAGTGGCTAATCAACGCCATCTCAGACGGCGTATCTTCAACAATTAATATGGTTCTCATGGTGAATCTAAAGTTGGAGAAAATTGGGCTAGATCAGGCTGTAGTCGCCTAGCTCAAATGCTTGAATACAATCTTGATCAAGTCAGCCTGAGTAAACGGCTTGGTCAGGTAGCCAGAAGAGCCAACCAGCTTAGCTTTGGCGCGATCAATAAAGCCTGTATTGCCCGTCACCATCACAATTGGCGTACCGCGAAAGCTCGGATGTTTACGCAATAGTGAACAGAGTTCATAGCCATCTAGATTCGGCATGGTGACATCTAGCAAGATTAGATCAGGTCGGCTGCGAATGATCTGCATCAGCGCCTTGATCGGATCGCTAATTAAAACAACCGAGAAACTCTTATCATCCAGGAATGAGTTAATGGCCTGGAGTACAGTAGGACTATCGTCAATGCAGGCAATCGTATACTTCTTAGTGTTAACCTCGGCTACTGGCCTAGAAGCCGACTGGACATGATTGGTAAACCACTGGGGAGTGAGCGGCTTAACCACGGCAGGCCAATCTGGAGCGAGCGGCGGAATTGACGGAGATGCAGTTTGTGGATAGGAATCTAGATGGCTGGGGGGAGAGGAATGTATTTCCAGCTCTGATTGATCAGCAGCAGCGGCAGTGTGATTTTCCAGCCGGATGGCCGGTTCAATCTGTGGCGCTAAATGCTCAAATGCATCGAGCCGACGAGCCGATCTGCCGGCCAACTCATCTGGCTGCTCAAGTGGCCGCTCAAGTTCAGCACCCGGTTGATAGCTGTGCTCTAGCGGCTCTGAAACTGGCTGCACAGGTGGCTCAGGCAAATATCTAGAGCCATCTTCGTAGATATATCTAGAGCTGTATCCCGAATATCTAGATTCAGATTGAGAATCTGGCTCAGTGCCATAACGCTCGGCATAGAATTCTGAATTTGCTTGGACTGAGCGCAGGCGGCTAGAACCATGAGAGCTAGCGCGATCTGGCGGCTGGCTATAGTTGGGCAGAGCGGATTGACGCCGCTGAAACTGAACTTGACAGCTTTCGGCAATTTCACGCAGATCAATTTGGCAAAACCGGGGCAGATTGGCCAGCAGATCTTGCTCAATCAGCTCATGGCTACCCATCTGAATCGGCAGGAATGCGCCAATCACCTCTCGCGCCATTGCTTCGATCAGCGTAGCAGCCTGCTCTGGCGACAGATGCTGCTGCTCTACCAGCCAGCAGATCGCCCGATAGTCGCTGTTGCGGGAGGGCTGATCGGCAGTTGGCATTTCTTCAAACATCAGCCGTACCTGAACTCGCACGGCGCTGACTAAGCTGGGTGACTGAATGCTGAGCAGCCGCAGATGTCGGTCAAGTCGCCCAAATGGATCGGTTAAATCAGAAGCATAGACCAGCTTTCCCTGCTCTAAATAGAGAAACCAAGCGCTGCCGCTGCTAGAAATTTGCAGGCAGCCGTCAGCATCGTGACTGACATGCTGCGTTAGCAAACTGAGAGGATGCAGCCGCTGAGCAGGCTGGTAAACCCCGTTTGAAATGGTATTCATGATTACTCCGATTCATCACACACGACTTGACAAGAACTAAATCCAACTGAACTCTAGCGAAACAGATTAAACAGGCTAATCTAGAGCATCGCCAATTCCCCGAACCGAAATCAGCCGTTCAAAATTGATTCTTAAAGTTAACTACAAGCCTAGCTCGACAGACATCGCTGGAAGCAGCACTGGGTGGTTCAGATTAGGATTACCTGAACCATCAGAAATACTGAAATTTGCAGCTTTGCGAATGTTGCTAACCGCAGCTAAAAACTCGAAGTTGATCTCTTGACGTTCTATTCATCTCACTGGCTTCAAACGAGAGGCTCAAAGCGCAGTCGAGCTGATGAATGAGAACTTAATGTCGCGCAGCCTAACTGTCGCGCAGCCCAACTGTAGTGCAGCCTAAAAGGTCGAGAACTATTGCCAGAAATGACTCAAAGTTGAGTCGGTCACTTCCACTGATATGCCTTCAAGCCTATCAGAATAAATTGCTAAACGGAACAGTAATTCGTTAAAAGTTTGATTTGTAAACCGTAAAGATGCGGTGAGTTTTGGTCGTAATGATGTTTCTTTTGGAAATAATGTATTAAGCGAGACTTAACTCAGCGTTAAATTTCACAAGATCGCACCCGTTAGGATCGCACCCGTTAAGATTGCACCCGTTAAGATCGCGCTCGTCAAGTCTGCGCCCGTCAGATCAGCCTCTGTTAAATTCGCACCCGATAGATTGGTGGCTCGAAGGCAAGCTAGCCTCAGGTCTGCGCCGGATAAATTCGCGCCCGATAAATTGATGCCGCTCAAATTAGCCCGACTCAGGCTTGCCCAAGGCTCAATCCAACAGAGTCCAGAGCGGTTGAGCTTGAGACCAGCCGGAAAGCAGGTGGCTGGATCGCAAACTGCCTGACAAAAGTTGGTCTGCCGCACCTGCGCTCTGCCCAAATTGGCGTTCAGCAAATTTGCAGATTCTAGGCTGGCGCAGCTCAAGTTCGCGCAGCGTAGATTTGCCGACCGCAGGCTGGCAGACTTTAAATTTGCCAAGGTTAAATTTGCTGCACTCAGGTTGGCTTGACTTAAGTTAGCCTGCTGCAAGTCACAGCCAAACAGCAGCGCCCCGCTCAGGTCTGCGCCGCTCAGGTCTGCGCCGCTCAGGTCTGCACCACTCAGGTCTGCATCACTCAGGTCTGCGCCACTCAGCTGGGCAGCGGGGGCAATCAGCCAGAGGCGAGCGGCAGTTGGGTCGAAGTCGAGCGGCAGCTGGGTGAGCTGATCGTAGAGCGCACCTTGGAGGTTCGCCTGCTCAAGCTGCGCTTCTGAGAGATCGGCCTGCCGCAAATCAGCCCGCCCCAGATTGGCGCAGCTCAAGTTAGCACCAGCCAGGACAGCTGCTCGCAAATCAGCCGCTTGCAGATCGGCTTGGCTGAGATTGGTAGCGCTCAGGTCAGCTTGCCAAAAGATGCCTCCGCTCAGCCTGACCTGGCAAAGCTCTAGCCGGGATAAAACTGCGCCGCTGAAGTCACGCGCTCCGGCTGCATATTGCGCTAACAAAGAAGCTGCCTGCATGGAAGACTGGCTGCAAAAAAGTTGCAGAAACAAAGGATGGCAATAAAACTACGCTGAGTTTGGCTAAAGCTTAGTCTGGCTGAATCAGCTGTGCCTCAGGCTGCCAGAGCCACACCCCATAGGCGATTTGCTCGGCTCTTTGAGCATTGCACGGTTCAGCGGCTGTGAGTAAAACATGCTGAGCTGATCGGCTGAGCTGATTTGCCCAGTTTAAGGCGGCAGCGCGGGTTGGCAACAGCCGAGAAAAGCTGTAGTAGCGCTGCTCTAACTGAATCGCAAACAGGCGAGGCTGGGGCTGATCTAGCCTGACGCGGCAGGTTTTGTAGGCTCCTATCAGTTCAGTGATCTGAGCCGTAATTGGGATTAAGGTTGGGGGCTTGAGCGCCTGATTAGCGGCCTCAGCCTCCAGATCTCCCATTGCTGGAAGCTTGAGCGCGGACGGCAGCATCGTTTCCCATTCCGTATCTGCTTCCCATTCTGCATCCCAATCCCAGTCCAGCGGGTCATTGGGCTGATCATTAGGCTGGTCTGGAGCTTCAGACTCAGTGACATCTGTTTCAGCAGCAGCTCTGGGCGCTCCCAACGCGCTCAGAGCAGACAAAACCTCAGCAGGATGGCTATTCATAATTTACCGCTCTAAAAACCTCGAAAAATCTAGAATCTGGCTGTCGTTCGAGAGCAGTAGCGCACCTGAAAAATTGGAATAAATACTTTACCGCGTCTCCTAAAAGCTGGCGATCTGATTCCCTGAGAACCCCTGAGATCCTGAGCTGAGATAAAGTTAGTGACATTATTATAAAGACTTTTCCCGCTGATGATGAGTCTGACCCAGATCGGCTTGATCATCAGGCTAGTTTAGGCTTAGATTGCTGTAAGTAGCCTGCGGGCAGCCAGTTGAAAACTCGTTAGAGAGCAATTGAGCAGTGCATTGAGCCAAGCGATGAGAGCAACCCTGGCTTAAGCGGAATCGGCCATGAGGTGGCCATCAGATTTGGAGCAGTGTATCTAAGCTAGAATACTGCAATAATTTGAGCTAATCCGGTTAAAAACAGCGAAATTGCTAGGAATTAGCCAGAAATTACCCTAAACTGATCTAAGATAAATTCTTAGTAATCAAGTTAACGATATGAAGTATCTAAGTATCCGGATCATCACGCTGGCATCATGCAAACTACTGTGAAATCTTTTGTGAAATCTTTCTATGCAACCTATCTAGATCTGCTAATTTTCCTAAAAAGTTTTACCACGCGCAGCATTGTCCGGATAGCGGTGGCTACAGGATGGAAGACATCAGGGTTCTGCAATTCAGCATAGCAATAGAGATTTTGTAAAAATGGCCAACTGTTGAGAACTGTTGAGAACTGTCAACAATATGGCACAATTGCTGTTGCAACATGGTTTGAACTGACTGTTTTTTGGTGTTTTTGGCGTTATATCGGCAGCCCCTGATGAAGTACTTCTTAAAACCACTCGGCCATTGTCTGACCACAGCTGTAATGACATCAGCCATGCTGAGGCTCTATGCTCTGCCTGCTGTAGAAGCCGCAACGCCTGATGCTAAGGCTCAGTCTCCAGCTTCAGCGGCCAATCCAGGTGAGCAAGCGCATTCAGCAAACCTGCCGCCCGCATCCAGCCGGGACGTTGCTCCGCCAGAAACCCTGCCTGCCGCATCCAGCGCGCCCAGTCCGGCTCAGTCTAGCTCAGAGTCAGAAGCTCCCTCAACAGAATCGCGGAGAGCCGATCTCACCCAACCTGCGCCGAAACCTAGCGCCCAGCGCGATCCTGAAAATGACGCTAAAGCCAACTCCGGTCAGCAGGTTGCTGCCCCGCAAAAAGCCGCACCCGCGCGCAGTATTG
>CASBQH010000237.1 GCA_949127695.1 Synechococcales cyanobacterium PMM_0073 | reverse complement strand
GAGAAACCAGTGAATCAGCGAGCCGTCTACCATGGTTAGGGTTGGCTGACCTGCATCGCCCAGCTCAGCCGCGAGTTCCGCCAGCACCACCGCTTCCGATACCGTGCGCCGATAGCCCATCCATTCTTCGGTGCGAATACCCCACTGCCGCGAGGCGTAGAGATCTTCGGGGCGATAAAACACTTCTGGGGCGCTGTCCAGCAGCGGATGCCGATTCTGACCATAGTGCAGCGCCACTCGCCCGACGTTAATCAAATAGCAGTAGGCGATCTCGTGGTGGCTGGGCGCAATCTGTGAGCCGTCGGTGGCAATGACGCTGTGAACCGGGGGAGCAGCGATCAGGTCAATGCGCGTATTCAGAGGCTCAATCGGCACAGCCGCCGTGAAGCTCAAGCGGTCGCGCCAGAGCTGCTGCTGGTTCATCAGCTCGTCCTGACGTTCTGCGGCCTGCGCCAGAATTTGGCGGGCGAGTTCGAGCCGTTGGCGCGTGGCGGCAGCTTCCTGGGTCAGATGTTGGCCAATTCCCTGCATCTGGCGAGACAGCTTGATCAGATCCAGCATGGGCGGCGCAAAATTAAGTACAAATGTTTTGTACCATGCTTTCGCGCTGAGTTCACGAACCAACTCAGCGCGGCACAGGCACTTGCCCCAGCAGCGAGCCAATCACGCCATCAGCTTTCAACCCATCGAGCTGAGTTTCGGGGCGCAGAATTAACCGATGGCGCAGCAATGGCGCAGCAGTGGCCTTAATGTCGTCGGGGGTCACGTAGTCGCGGCCAGCCAGCCATGCTTTGGCCTTGCTCACCTGAAGCCAAGCCACCGCCGAACGCGGCGAAGCCCCCAGCAGCAGATCCGGCGATTGGCGGCTGCGATGCACTAGCGCCAGCAGATAGTCGAGCAGCGGTTCGGTGACACGCACAGCGCGCACCAATTGCCGCGCCCGCAGCAGATCTTCTGCGCTGGCAACAGGCTTGAGTCGCTCTAGATCGAGCCGCTTGGTTTGCAGTCCGGCCTGCGCGTTCAGCAGCATCTGCCGTTCAGCTTTTGGATCGGGGTAGTCCACCAGCAGCTTGAACAAAAACCGATCGAGCTGAGCTTCCGGCAGCGGGTAAGTGCCTTCAAATTCCAGCGAGTTTTGGGTGGCGACGACCCAGAACAAATCGGGTAGCGCCATGCTCTCGCCATCCAGTGTCACCTGTTGTTCTTCCATTGCTTCCAGCAGCGCGGCCTGCGTTTTGGGCGGCGTCCGGTTGATTTCGTCGGCGAGCAAAATCTGCGTGAATATCGGCCCGCGCTGCAAGGTAAAGCTGCGGCTGTTGAAGTCAAAAATATTCGTGCCCAGAATATCCGAAGGCAGAATATCCGGCGTCAGCTGAATGCGGCGAAACTCGGCCTGCACTAAGCGCGACAGCGCCTTCACCAGCAGCGTTTTGCCCGTGCCGGGAACGCCCTCTAAAATTACATGCCCGCCTGCCAGCAGCGCCACCAGCAGATCCTGCACCAAGCTGGGCTGACCCACCACAATCTGACTGAGCGATTTGGCAAGTTGGGCAAAAATCTGGGCTTCGTTCACGACAAGCTAATTTTGAAACGGCGAGGCAAAACCTGCTCTACTCTAACCGATGCCGGGAGGTTTGAATCTGCGCCAGCCACTGCCGCAGCCCTCGATCTGGCCAGCGCCGTTTGGCATCTGCCGCCAGATCCTTCAGCCAGTTCAGCTCGCTGGCCGGATATCCCTGCTCCACCCAGATGTCGATCACGGTCTGCGGCTCCAGCAGCGTCGAACCCAACCCCAGAGATTGCTGCAAGCGGATCTGCTCTGCCTTGCCGAGCGTCTGCACCACAAAATCGCCACAGTTGGCTTTTTGCAGCACCTCGGCCATCGCGTTAATGTAAGCTTGGCTGTTGTTGGGGTTCGGTTCGGGCAAGGGCTGCGGTCGCCCGATGCGTCGCTGTCCCCAAATCGAAATTAGCACCAGCACCAGCGCCTGAACCGCTATCAGCAGCAGCGGCGTTTTGGCCAGATATTGCGGCAGGCTCTCGGTAGATTTTTGAGTGGTTTGCGAGTCGCGGTAGCCATGCAGAAACTCGTCGATATAGATCGGCTGGTCAGATTCCGCGACGAGCTGTGTCAAGAACTTGAAGTTTCCCGGCGCGTTTTGATAGGCGTTCGCGGCCAGATGCGGAGTGGCGGCATAGATGATTTCGCCTTGCCCCATCGGCTCTCGCCAAACCACCGCCCCAAACTGGTCGTTCAGCAGCGCGCTAGAAGTCTGCTCGCGCCGACGGGTGGCAATCTTGACGACTCCCACCGGACTCTCCAGCGCTGACTCAAACGGAGCGTTGGTCACAGCCGGTCTAGCGCCCAGCAGCACCAGCCGATTGCCGCGCTCAAGCCAACTGCGGTTGATGTCGCTCGTTCTGCCGCGCCCGTCAATTCGCAGCATCGTCACGAGCGGCTTTAAGGGATTCTGCGCCACCTGCTGCACAGGCGGCAAATCCGGCGAATTTTCCAGATCTGGCCAGAGATCTGAAACAGGACGCTGCCAGCGCTGAATCGGTAACTTCTGCCGCTGCACCTCGGCATACCAAGCTGCGTAGCCATCCGGGGCGCGGCTGTAGGTAGAGCCAGAGACTTGACTCGACTGCGGCGCGGCAAACAGCGTCAGCAGCAGCATCGCCATCACTGCCAAGCCACCCAGCCACCAGCGGTTCTTCAGGTTCATGCTGTTCTTGACTGAGCTGGCAGTTCGAGGCTTTGATACGCCTGCCAGCATTCGGCATAGAGTTCAGCGGAGGCAGAAAGGCGGTCGAAGTAGAGGCGTTCGTGGGTTTGGATCAGCGTTTGGTAAGGCTGCGGCAGAGCCAGCGAGCGCAGCAGGGTCAAATATTCGCCGTCGGTGCGGCTGAGCTGCGGGGCAATTAAATCTTGCTCGCCCAGCTTTTGCAAAGCGGCCATATAGAGCGCTCGGCAGGCAACGGCATAGTCGGACTGGGCTTGCGCGAGCTGAGCCTGTCGCAGCCAGTCGGTGGCGCTGCGGCTTGGTTCGGGGCGGCTGAGGCGGTTGGGGCGCAGGCTGTCCCAATAGGGACTTAGAATTTTGTAGAGCTGCCAGATTAGCCAGCTTGCTGCACTCAGCGCCAGCAGCCAGAAAATGCTCTGCAACAGCCATGCCGGAAGTTGAGGCGGTGGCGTAGCTGAAGAACCGCCGCCGCGCGAAAACAGCCGCTCTAGTCCTTCTTGCGCCCACTGCGTCAGCTTTTGCAGCTGCCAGCCCAGGCTATTAGTGGCAAATTCGCTCGCGGCCAAGTCAGGGTTCCTCGATTTAGTCCGCCCCTAAGCCATGCTATTTTCGATGGCCCAACGTGCTAGCTCCGTCCGATTATGCAGCCCGGTTTTGCCCAGCATATTGCTCACATGGCTCTCAATTGTGCGCTGGCTGACGTTCAGCTCCTCGGCAATTTCGCGGTTGGCCATGCCGCGCGCCACAAACTGCACCACTCGCAGCTCGGTTGGGGTCAGCTCTACGTCAAACGGCACCTGAATTTTGGGCGAGGAGTCGCTGGCCTTATCCTGCCGCTGAATCAAGCGCGAAGCCTGCTTCAGCGAAGACTCCACCTGCGCCACTAGCTCCTCTGGCTCAAATGGCTTCACCATATAGACATCTGCCCCGGTGTTCAGCCCCTTGACCCGATCTTGGCTCTGGCCTTTGGCGGAGAGGAACAGCACCGGAATCCAGCTGGTGCGTGGGTTCTTGCGGACGTTCTCCACGAGTGAATAGCCGTCCATCTGCGGCATCATCACATCGCAGATGATCATATCCGGGATATCTTGATCGAGCACATCTAGGGCTTCTTGGCCGTTTTCGGCGGTAATCACTTCGTAGCCACGAAACTCTAGATAGTCTTTAACTAATAAAATCAAGTTCGGATCGTCGTCGATCAGCAATAGCCGCTTGTGCTCGCCTACGCTCGTTTCCTTCATGCTTTATTACTCGCCGTATTCAGAGTCCATTGCAGAAACCGCCCGCCGTTATACCCAGCCATTTTACAGAATGTCTAAAATACTGAGACATCTTGCTGCTTGGATTTGAGCTAATTCAAGAGCAAGCTCTAAACTGAGAAAATTCAGATCGATCAGCTAGATGAAGATCCACAAGTGGATCGCTCAAACCATTCGCAATGCTTGAGGCTTAATCAGCTTGCTCATCTCTCTACATACCGCGCCATTGTATATTGTTTTTCCTGTAAGCGGGTAGTGGTTACTGAATCTCTATCGCCGCTTCATTTTGAGTGGGCTGAACTGGCAGCGGATGGGTTAAAAATGCGTAGTCTTGGACTACTCGATTTTGCAGCAGATGTTCTTGAATAATCTGCTCAATCACTGCTGGGGTGACATTACGATACCAGACGCCATCTGGGTAAACCACGAGGATTGGCCCCTGCTGACAAACCCGCAGGCAGTTGGCCTTAGTGCGGAAAATACAGCTGGGTCGCTCGGCGGTGGGCTGATCGAGCTTCAGCTGCTTCAGGCGCTGCTTCAGGTAGTCCCAGGATTCAAGGCTGGCGGCTTTATCGCAGCATTTGGGATTAGTTTGGTCAGCGCAAATAAACAGATGGCGCTGGATCTGCGCGAGTCCCAGGGTTTTGACCGCCGCATAGAGCGGTTCGTCGGTGGGCGGGGTGGTACTGCTAGACATAGGAGACAGGAGTTTCAATGGTTTGAAATGGCGGGATCGGGCTTTAGCCAAGCTGCAAAGCGTTCGGTGAACTGGTCTTCGAGAATGGCTGTTCGGATGCTCTGGGTGAAGCACACCAGCTCGGTAATGTTGTGAATCGACAGTAGCGTATAGCCCAGCAATTCCTGCGATCTGAGCAAGTGGCTGATGTAGGCGCGGCTGAAGTTGGCGCAGGCGTAGCAGGTGCAGCTGGCATCCAGCGGCGTGAAGTCTGCTCGGAAGCGGGCGTTTTTCAGGTTCCAGCGCTCGCCCTGCACCAGAGCGCTGCCGTGCCGTGCCAGTCGGGTGGGAATCACGCAGTCGAATAGGTCAATGCCAGCGGCAATTGCCTGCGCCATCTCCCGGTAGGTGCCAACTCCCATCAGGTAGCGCGGTTTATTGACAGGCAGCAGCGGCGTGGTGGCCTGCACAATCGCCTCAATTAAAGCGGCAGGTTCCCCGACGCTCACTCCGCCAATCGCGTAGCCCGGTAGGTCAAACTCTGCCAGCTGCTTGGCGGCCTGCTGACGCAGATCAAGATAGACACCGCCCTGCACGATGCCGAATAATGCCTGATCTGATCGCTGATGCGCCTGAATACAGCGCTCCAGCCAGCGATAGGTGCGCTCGGTGGCCTCCATCACGGCTTCGCGGCTGGCCGGATAAGGCGGGCATTCGTCGAAGGCCATAATCACATCCGCACCCAGCGCATTCTGGATCTGGATCGACTTTTCGGGCGTCAGGCGGATCATCTGGCCGTCTTTGGGCGAACGGAAGGTGACGGCTTCATCGGTAATCGAGCGCAGTTCGCTGAGGCTAAACACCTGAAAGCCACCAGAATCGGTCAGAATCGGGCCTGACCAATGCATAAACCGATGCAGCCCGCCCGCCTGCTCCACAATTGCTTCACCGGGCTGAAGATGCAGGTGATAGGTATTGGCCAAAATCATCTGAGCGCCTGTGGCCTGAAGCTGGTCAGGGGTCAGCGTTTTGACGTTGGCGAGCGTCCCCACTGGCATAAAGCGCGGGGTTTCGATATTGCCATGCGGGGTGGTAAAAGTTCCGGCTCTGGCCTGAGTCTGAGAGCAGCAAGCCTGGGTGTGAAACGAAAAGGTCACGCGCTGAAGGGGTGCAAGTTACCCTACAAACTCTAGCGCAACCAGCCACACAACTGGCCGCACAACTGGCCGCACAACTGGCCTTCAAGCCTAGAACGAAAATTCGTCGTCATCTAGCCGCATATCCCAGCTGGCTGAAAGCACTTCAGCCACAACGGCTTCCAGGGCGGCGGTGTTCAGGCTGCGGCTTTTCTGCTCTTGCAGCGGATTGGAGAGCGGCACAATTCGCAGCCGCTGATGCTCTTGGATCAAATCAAAGCAGGGCTGCTGGTCGGGCAGACGATCCAACTTCAGGTAGTCGAAGCTGCACACATTAATATAGAGGGCGTGATTGGCGACCAAAGTCGAGCGCTGCGGCTCAGAAAAAACTTCTAGCACGTAGCCTTCGTCTTCTGGCGCTGTGGGCGCGATTTCTGGCTGCTCAAGCTGGCCGTAGCAATAGCGCACCCGACCCAGATCGGAGAGAATCCGCAGCATATCTTGCTTGTTGACCACAATCCCCACGTCCACAATGCAGGGCGCTGGCAGCTTGATGGGCTGGGATGAGTTGCCTTGGGATGAATAGTCAGACGGATAATCGTAGCTCATAGACAAAATGCCTTGGTCGGAACGCTGACCCTAGATTGACCGACTCGCCTGCTGAACGCCGAGAATACATTCAGCTCAGAAAATGCTCAGAAGATAAATACCATCTGCCTGAATTCAAGGGCTGTAAAACCCCAGACTAACCTGAAAACTTCAGCGTCTCTTGACTCAAATTGTTGGGAAAGTTAACTGAAAAATTTAGTCGGAATTTATCTTCAATACGGTATAATCTGGCCTCTATAAACCTCTTTCGAGACCGATATAATCCACAGCGAGTCATGCTTAAGGTTGGGTTCATCCTTAATTATTGCTGCAACTGGGTTCTGTAAATTCAGCCAGAGCGCTGAACCTTTTTTTGTGAATTAGTGGTAGTTTTTTAGTCGATCGACCCGCTCAGTTTCTGAATTTTGTCAAGCAAATATCACCAAATTAAAAGGTGGGCTTCACTTCATTCTTTGCCGCAATTGCCTTTTATACGAGACTGCCTGTGCCGCTGGGCTGGGCGCTTCAGTTTGAGCGAGTCGCCTGTTTTGCGCCATTGGTCGGGATCTTGATTGGCGGCGGGCTAGGATCTCTCGACTGGGGCTTGGCGCATCTGGGTATGCCAGCGCTGTCCCGCAGCGCCGTTTTGGTCGCAGTCTGGCTGGGCGTGACGGGCGGGCTGCACTTGGATGGCGCAATTGATCTGGCCGACGGGCTGGCTGTCCCGGATACCAGCCGCCGCTTAGCCGTAATGGCCGAAAGCACAGTGGGCGCG